>CAMPCT010000175.1 GCA_946647055.1 uncultured Atopobium sp.
CTCCATCTCCTGGATGAGCTTGCCCTGGCTGTAGCGCGCGGGCGGCTCGGTCTGCTTGGCCTCGAGCGCCATCGAGCGCACCTCGCACGTGTCACCGGCCGCGAGCGCAGGCAGGACCTCGTCCTTCTTGAGGCCGAAGGGATAGATCGCGCGGAAGCCCGGCTTGACCAGGACGTCACCACGGGCGAAGAAGGGCTCGCCCTCGATGTCCAGCGACACCTTGGTGCCCTCGATCGTGGCAGGACCCATGAGGGTGGCCAGGAAGCGGCGGGCGATGAGGTTGTAGAGCTTCCACTCGGCAGGCTGGAGCTTGTCGGGGTCTGCGGCTGCCGTGGGGTAGATGGGCGGGTGGTCGGTGGTCTCCTGCTTGCCGCGCGTGGCGTGGAGCTTGGGCTGGGCAAGCAGCCCCTGCGCCACCGGCGCGTACTGCGGCACCTTGGCCAGCTCGCGCACGACGCCCTTGAGGTCGAGCGACGAGGGGTAGACCGTGTTGTCGACGCGCGGGTAGGAGATGAGGCCGTCCATGTAGAGGCTCTCGGCGAGACGCATGGTGCGCGCGGGCGAGATGCCCTCGGCGGCAGCCGCGGCCTGCAGCGACGTGGTGTTGAACGGGGCGGGGGCACCCTGGGTGCGACGCTTGCGCTCGACGTCGGTCACGGTGGCGACCTTGGCGTCGCGCACGCGGTCGAACGCCGCCTGGGCCTGCGCCTCGTCCTTGAAGCGACCGGTGGCGTGCGTCACCCGGAACGCCGAGCCGTCCTTGGCGGCCTCGCCCGAGATGACCCAGTAGTCCTCGGGGACGAAGGCGAGGCGCTCGCGCTCGCGCTCGACGACGAGGGCGAGCGTGGGCGTCTGGACGCGACCGGCCGAGCGCGTGTTGCCAAAGCCGCCGAACTTTGCGGTGGTGAGGTAGCGCGTGAGGGCGGCGCCCCAGATGAGGTCGATGAACTGGCGGCTCTCGCCGGCGTCGGCGAGGTCCTGGTCGAGGTCGACGAGGTTGTCGAAGGCGTGGTCGATCTCGGCCTTGGTGAAGGCGGAGTAGCGCGCGCGGCTCACCGGGACGCCCGGGGCGACGGAGAGCACCTGGCGCAGGGCGTCCGAGCCTATGAGCTCGCCCTCGCGGTCGAAGTCCGTGCCGATGACCACGGAGTCGGACTTCTTGGCCAGGCTCTTGAGTGCGCGGATGATCTCCTTCTCGGCGGGGAGCTTCTCGATGGGGGCCCAGACCAGGTACGGAAGCGCAGGCTGCTTCCACACCTTGAGGTCGACGCCGTCCTCCAGGAAGGGCTTGCGGCGGGACGGGAACGGCGGACGGGCCAGGCCGTCGGGGATGTCGGCGGGGACGTGCGCGCCTCCCTCTGCCTCCGCGTACCAACCCTCCCTGTCGTTGAACTTGAGCTCGGACGGGAAGTCAGGGCGCAGGATGTGGCCGCGCAGGCCGATGGTCACCCAGTCCTCGCCACCCTTGCGGAAGCGGTAGACGGGGGTGTTGTAGACCTTGTCGGCCGTCGGCTTGCCAGACTCCGAGAGGAGGCGGGCAATCTGCTGCGCGGCGTCGTTCTTCTCTGTGATGACCAGCTTCACTTAGGTACTCCTTGCACTTGCGTGTGTCCCTTGGGGACTATAGGGCGCTTCACGCCGTCTCCGCAATCTCTCCAAGGCGAGAGGCGTGAAAACGGCGTGAAGCGTGCAGGTCGGAACGCGAACATGAGGTTGCCGCCGTGCCTTTGGGGACGGGCACCGACGGCGACCCTACTTGTTGGCCAGCTCGAACTCGTGCTGCTCGTACTCCTCGCGAGTCCAGCGCAGGGCGGCCTTGCCGTCGCGCGCGGTGATGACCTGGCGCGCCACGAACAGCGAGACCTCGTACAGGCCGATGAGCGCGGCGAACATGAGCACCATCGTGACCGGCGAGGCGTCGGGCGTGACGATGCCCGAGAGGGCGAGCAGGCCCACGTAGACGTAGCGCCAGTTCTCGCGCAGGCTCTTGTAGGGCACGATGTGCAGGATCGAGAGGTAGAAGATCACCAGCGGCAGCTCGAAGGCGATGCCAAAGCCAATCTCGAGCAGCATCATGATGTTGAGGTAGTCCTCGGCGTTGCTGATGCTGTCGGCGAAGGCCGCGGTCTGGGCGAGCAGCCACCCAAACGCCGCGGGCTGGATGATGAAGTAGCAGAAGATCATGCCAAAGAAGAACAGGGCGACCAGTGCGGCGACCGTGGGGACGACCCACTTGCGCTCGTTCTCGTGAAGGGCGGGCAGGAAGAACGCCATGACCTCCCAGATGATGATGGGCGTGCAGACGATCATGCCCCAGAAGAAGGCCACCTTGAAGCGGATGGTGAAGCCTCCCAGGGCGGTGAGGACCGTGAGCTCGCCGCCATCGGGCATGGCGGAGCGGATGGGGTCGATCATGATCTCGATGAGGGTGGGCGTCGCCACGTAGATGATGACCGACGTGATGAGAACCGAGACGACCACGATGGTGAGGCGACGGCGCAGCTCGCCGAGGTGGTCGAGAAGGGGCATGCGTGCGGGACCGATGGGCATGGCTCGTTGGGGTGTCAGGCGCTAGGCCTGGGTCTCCCCGTCCTCCTCTCCTGTGCTCGCGGGGGCGTCTGCGGCCTCCTCGGTGGACGCGGGCTCGGCCTCGGCGGCGGCCGCCTCTGCGGCAGCCTTCTTGGCGGCCTTCTTCGCCTTCTTCTTGGCCTTCTTGGCAGCCTTCTTGGCGGCCTTGCGGGCCTCGGCCTCCTCGTCGACCTCGGGCTCGGCCGTGGGCTCAGGCTCGGGCTCGGGCTCAGTCGTGGCCTCGGGCTCGGGCTCGGCTTCGGGCTTCGGCTCCTTCACGACGCTGCTGACACCGTAGAGGTCGGCGGCGGTACGCCTCACCACGATGGGCTCGGGCTCCTCGTCGTCGATGTCCTCGTCGGAGTCGGCGTCGTAGAAGTGGAACTCCTCCTCGTCCTCGTCGATGTCGGCATCGTCGGGATCCTCCGCCTGGTTGGCGGCGGGAGCACCCTTGGCCTTGCGCTCCGCCTCGAGACGCGCCTTGCGCTCGGCGAAGGTCTCGGGCTTCTTGGAGGGCTTGGGGGCCTCGTCATCGTCGTCCTCGAGGTCGGCATCGGAGTCGGCCGCGTCGAGGTCATCCTCGATGCTCGGCTCGTCCTCAGGCTTCGCCACGAAGCTCATGGGGTCGATCATCTCGGTCTGGACGACCTTCGTGAGGTCCTCCTGCGCGGTGCGGAACTGCTTGAGGGCGCGGCCGATGGTGCGGCCCATGCCCGGGAGCTTGTCGGGGCCAAAGAGCATGAACCCGAAGAGCAGGATGATGACGAACTCGGTCTCGCCAATTCCGAACACGGTAGCCTCCCGTCCTACTCGGTCGCGCCGGTCTGGTCGGCGTCGTCGGCGACACGGACGTTGAGCTCCTCGGAGACGCCCAGCAGCGAGAGTACGCGGGCGACGTTGCGCTGGGGACGCGCGACCACGAAGGTGCGGCCGTTCTCCTGCGCACGGTGGGCGGCGCCCACCAGGACGCCGATGCCCGTCGAGTCGATGTAGGTGACGTCCGAGAAGTCGACCTCGACCTCGCTCGCCTCGGAGGCGAAGGCGCCGTCGATGGCATCGCGGAGCTCGGACGCGTTGGAGACGTCGACCTCGCCGGTGACGGCAAGGGAGCAACGCCCCTCGGCAGTGTTGGCAAGGATGGTCAGATCCATCTGGGTCCTTCCCTTCTCGTTAGTAGCCGGTTCCCGACGCGCCGGAGAGCACGTCCTGGAGGCTCTGGCCAGTCGGCGCAGCGGACGAGGCGTCCGCCTCGCCGGAATCGGCGGTACCGCTGAGGGCTGCGATGCGCTCGGTCGCATAGGAACGCATGCCATAGAGGTCGTCGGGGTCGGTCTCGGTGGCCTTGAGGTAGGCGGCGAGGGCGTCGTCCCCACGACCGGTCGCCTCGTACATGACGCCCAGATAGAGCCAGGAGGGAGCGTAGTCGGTCACCTCGGCGGTGAACTCCTCGAGGGCGGCGATGGCCTCCTGGGTGTCACCGGCGTAGTACATGCACAGCGCACGACGGCTGCGGATGTCCTTGGAGTCGTTGATCTCGAGGTAGCGGTCGAAGTACGCGATGGCCTCGTCGTAGAGGTCGGACACGTAGAGGGTCTCCTCGTCGGTATAGGCGCTGGAGGATGCCTCGAGGGCCCAGTCCATGTAGTAGTTGCCCAGGTTGAGGATGGAGGCGAGGTCGGAGGGATTCGCCTCGAGGTTTGCCTTGAGCTCGTCGACGAGCGGCTGGTAGTGGCTGTCGGCAAGGGCGATGCCCGTGAGCTCCTCGGCAGGCTCCTCGGTCGTGGCATCCTCGGTCGCGGCATCCTCGGTTGCCTCGTCAGTCGTGGCGTCCTCGGGCTGCGGCTGCTCGATTGGCCCGTCCTCGGCGACCCGCCCGGCAAAGATGCTGGAGCAGGACGGGAGCATCATCGAGAAGCCCAGGATGGCGGCAAAGATGACGGCCGCGACCTTGACCATGGTGCTCTGGGACTGCTTCCTCTGCTCGGCCTTGGTGGGCTTGGCGACCTTTGGGGCCGTCTTCGCAGCGCCAGTCCCCTGCTGCTTGGACTCGCGGCGGGCCTTGGTGGCTGCCTGCTGCTTGGCGAGCTTGCTCTTCTTGTTTGAGGCCATACGTACGTCCTCTTCCGTCGATGTACAGAAACGTGCAACTGTTTATTGTACATGAGACACGCTCGTCCAAGAGCCGTATGGCGAATCCCCGCAAACAAACGCATCTGGCCGGGGTGGTGACCCCGGCCAGACGTATCACGAGCTCATCTTGATTCTGTCGCTACTTCTTGA
>CAMPCT010000176.1 GCA_946647055.1 uncultured Atopobium sp.
CAGCGCGTCTTGCTTCTGGCGCAACGCGCGAGTGCCATCAGCCTTGAGGGCGTAGACCAATTGCTTGTTTAGTCGCCGACGATGCCCGAGCCCGCCCCTGCATAGAGTCGCGCTACGACTCCAGGGATGACGTCACGCCAGAGCTCGAGGCTCGTGAGGTGAAGGTCCCGCTCGGACATGGCGCCCTCGATGTCCTCCGCCATGGTGGGGACGAGGGCGAAGGCGGTGTCGAGTGCGAGGACTGGACCCTCGACGTCCGCGCCGAAGGCAGAGGCTGGCTGGAGCGCCCAGCGTGCGAGTCCGATTCCGCGCTCGCGGGGTATGGCCGAGGCCACAGCGGCGCTTGCAGCGGCGATGGTGACAAGGCGGAGGACCATGACAAGCGAGCTCCGCAGGGCCTCGATGGTCAGGTTGACGGGGCCCAACGAGCATACGATCGGTCCAGACTGCCTGGTCGCCACCTGGGCGACGACCGTGACAAGCACGATGGGGACGACGGGTCGAATGGCCCGGACGATGGCCATGGCTGACATGTGTTGCATGAGGCAGGCGGCGAGCGCCGCGAGGAGGAGCACACCAAGGATTACGGGCGACGTCGACCTCAGGGTGACAATGACGAGCACGGCGAACGCAAGGAGGGTGAACTTGTCGGCAGGTGTGGGGTCTGCCGTGGATCTGGTAGGCGCGTCCGGTGTCGTAACTGTGGCTGGTACGTCTTCCACGAGCGACACGGTACGCGAGGCCACCATGCCACAGATGACGCCCGTGACCACGGCTGCCACCAGCAGGGGAGGGGCGCTGTACCACACGAGCGGGGTGCCCAGGACGAGCTGGGCCACGAGCAGCTGGCCAGTCTCGTGCGCGACGGCACCGGCAACCGAGAGCATCGCAAGGTGCAGCGTCTCGAGGTGCGAGAGCGGCAACATCACGAGAAGCGAGAGCGCGGTTCCCGCGGCGGAGTAGGCCATGGTAAGGGGGTTGCCAAAGAGCAGGCCGCTCGCAAGGACCTTGATGGTGCCCACTGCCACGGCGCCGCGTTGGTCACCTTGGGCGAGGGCGATGAGGATGGCGATGTTGGCAAGTCCCAGCTTGACGCCTGGGATGGGTATGGGGATGAAGGTCTCGAGGTAACCGAGGACGATGGCAAGGGCGGCAAGCATGCCAGCCCGTGCCCAGCTGGTGGCATCCTCGGGGGCGAGCGTGCGTTCTGCTGCCATGGTCAGCCTGCCTGGAGGTCAACGCCGTCATCCGAGGCGTCGTAGTCGATGGCGGATTCGTCCATCTGGCCACCTTCGGAGCCTTGGGGGACGATCTCGACCCAAAGCTGATGGGGGAGGCAGATGATCTGCTCGCCTGGATGGGAGATGGCATGCTGGGTCAGGCAGTAGCCGTTCTTGCAGTCAGCCTCGGCCATGCGGACCTCGCCGTCCTCGACCACTATGACGTTGCGGCCAAGCGACGTGGTGACCTCGAGCGTGGTTGGCGTGTCGAGGGGTAGCTCGTGGGTCGTGCCGTCACTGTCGTGGACGAGGGCGACGTAGCTGGTGCCCGATTGCCCGGGCCTTTGTCCGACAAACAGCGCGACGACAAGGATGAGGGCGGCGATGACCGCGCCGACCACAATGGTCGCCCGATTGCGTCGCAGTGCCTCTCCCATGCCCATTCCGCCCTTCATCTGCGGTTATCGCGCGGTCTAGCCTAGCACGACGATGTGCCGATGGTCCCCTCGCGGGAGGCCTTGCAGCAGATTGTTGAGAAATTGCCAAAAAATCGAGGTTTTAGGAAGAAATGGGGTGTCAAATCGCCACCCGGGAAATACAAGCCCCTCGTTTCCGCAGGTAAAAGGTACTGGTTTCATGAGGCTACTCGAACTGGGCTTTCAAATCTTCCTAAAAGCTCGATTTTTTGGCAGTTTTGCAAATATGCGCTGCAGGCTCATGGCTTGCGGCGGTGGGATACCTCGGGACGTCTGTCCCTTTTGCGTCTGACGCAAAGGGAAACGTCCCCTTTTGCTCATCTACAATGGGGGCATGGAGAAGCGGGGACATATCGGGATGTGCACGCGCAGGGGGTTTGTGTCCCTTGCGGCGGGTGCGCTGCTTGCCGGATGCTCCGGCAGGGCGACTGCCCCCGAGCAGCTTCAGACCACCTTCTTCAGCTTTGACACCGTGTGCACGGTCGGTGGCCTCATGGGGCAGGAGACGCTTGACGCGCTGGTCGAGCGCTGCCAATGGTTCGAGAAGCACCTCTCGCGCACCATCGCGACCAGCGATGTCGGCCGCATCAATGCCGCAGGCGGTGCGCCTGTCGAGGTCGAGCCCGAGACGGCTGAGGTTATTCGTGCGGCGCTCGGCTACTCGCGCGACTCGGGCGGTCTCTTTGACATCACCATCGGGGCGGTGACCGAGCTCTGGGACTTCTCCGAGGGCGTGGTGCCGGATCCTGCTGACATCGAGCAGGCGTTGCCCCATGTTGGCTGGGAAGGCGTCTCCGTCGACGGGACCACAGTGACGCTTGCCGACCCCGATGCCCGCATCGACCTAGGTGGCATCGCCAAGGGCTTCATAACCGACGATCTTATTGCCCGCCTCGTGGACGCCGGAGTCGAGAGCGCTTTCATCAATCTGGGTGGCAACGTCGCCGTGCTGGGGAACAAGCCCGACGGAAGCCCCTGGGGCATTGGCGTGCGCGATCCCTTCGACGAGTCCGGCCAGTCAAACTACGCCATGGTACGCACCTCGGGCGGCTCGATGGTGACGAGCGGCCTCTATGAACGGCAGTTCGAGGCGAATGGCCGCAGGTACTGGCACATCCTCGACCCACGAACCGGTTATCCCGTGGAATCGCACGTGGTCTCGGCTACCGTCTTCTCCGATCGATCGGTTGACGGCGACGGCCTCACCAAGCCGCTCTTCATGATGGACGAGGGCCAGGCGCTTGCCTTCCTCGAGGATCATGGCGTGCAGGGGATGCTCGTCCATGAGGATGGCTCGGCTGTCATGACCGATGGGGCGGAGTTCGAGCTGCTGTAGTCTCCGTTGTTCCCAATCCATTTCGACAAGTAAGAAGAGGTTGACTCTTTCGTAAACCTAGGTTAACTTTATGGACTGGAAAGTTAGCCTAGGCAAACGAAAGGAGGCGACCATGCCCCTCTCACTTCTCAGGGCAGGGGAGAGCAGCCTCATCACCCGCATCGGAGGAAAGCCCGAGGTCAGGCAGTTCCTCGAGGGGCTCGGCTTTGTCGTGGGCACGCCCGTGACGGTGCTGAGCGAGATCGACGGCAACATCATCTGCTCCATCAAGGACACCCGCATCGCCATCAGCAAGGAGATGGCCCAGAAGATCTCGGTCTAGCTCCGTTTGGTCAGATTTGGTTATCAGACACAGTGCACAGCACGTGTTAGGAAGGGAGAAGAAGGCATGAACCTTCGAGAGGCCCGGGTGGGCCAGACCGTCAAGGTCGTCAAGGTCCACGGTGAGGGACCGGTGCGCCGCCGCATCATGGACATGGGCATCACCAAGGGACAGAACATCTACGTCCAGAAGGTGGCCCCGCTCGGCGACCCCGTCGAGATTACCATCCGCAACTACGAGCTCTCGGTCCGCAAGGCCGACTGCGAGATGGTCGAGGTCGAGCCCCTCGACGCCATCGAGGAGGCGTAGGCATGGCAGACATCACCATCGCGCTTGCCGGCAACCCCAACTGCGGCAAGACCACCCTCTTCAACGCCCTCACCGGCTCCAACCAGTACGTGGGCAACTGGCCCGGCGTCACGGTCGAGGAGAAGCACGGCAAGCTCAAGGGCCACAGCGACGTCACCATCGCCGACCTGCCCGGCATCTACTCGCTCTCCCCGTACACCCTCGAGGAGGTCGTCGCGCGCGACTACCTCACCGACCAGCGTCCCGATGCCATCATCAACATCGTCGACGGCACCAACCTCGAGCGCAACCTCTACCTCACCACGCAGCTCGTCGAGCTGGGCATCCCCGTGCTCGTGGCCGTCAACATGATGGACGTCGTCGAGAAGAACGGCGACGTCATCGACCTCGCCGCGCTCGCCAAGGCGCTCGACTGCAAGGTCGTCGCCATCTCCGCCCTCAAGGGCACGGGCATCGCCGAGGCCGCCGAGGAGGCCGTGGCGCTGGCGCGCTCTTGCGTCAAGCCCATCCCGCAGCATCGCTTTGCCGGCTCCGTGGAGCACGCTATCGCGCACATCGAGGAGAGCTCCGTCCACGGTCTGCCCGAGGAGCAGCAGCGTTGGTACGCCATCAAGCTCTTCGAGCGCGACGACAAGGTCCAGGAGAAGCTCGGCCTCTCCGCCGACACCCTCGCCCACATCGAGCAGGACATCGTCGCCTGCGAGACCGAGCTCGACGACGATGCCGAGTCCATCATCACCTCGCAGCGCTACGACTACATCACCTCGATCATCGGCAGCTGCCTGCGTCGCGCCTCTCGTGGCGAGCTCTCCACCTCCGACAAGATCGACCGTGTCGTGACCAACCGCATCCTGGCGCTTCCCCTGTTCATCGTCATCATGTACCTGGTGTACTGGATCGCGATGGGCCCGTTTGGCACCTTCCTCACCGACTGGACCAACGACGTCCTCGGCGGCGAGTGGCTCACCGACGGCTCGCGCGCCATTCTCGAGGGCATGGGCGTGAACGAGGTCCTCACCGGCCTCATCTCCGACGGCATCTTCGCCGGCGTCGGCGCCGTCCTGGGCTTCGTCCCGCAGATGCTCGTCCTGTTCCTGCTGCTGGCCATCCTGGAGGACTGCGGCTACATGGCCCGCATCGCCTTCATCATGGACCGCATCTTCCG
>CAMPCT010000177.1 GCA_946647055.1 uncultured Atopobium sp.
GGTCTTTGGTGGCATCGGCTCCATCCCCGGCGCCGCGCTCGGCGGCATCCTGCTGGGCATCATCGAGATCATGTCCAAGACGTACATCTCGACCCAGCTTGCCGACGCCATAGTCTTTGGCGTCCTGATCGTCGTCCTGCTCATCAAGCCTGCCGGCCTGCTCGGCACGTATGTCCCCGAGAAGGTGTAGCGCCATGGAGAAGTTCAAGTCGCTTCCCAAGTCGACGCGATCGACCATCACCACCTACGCCCTCGTCGTCGTGGTCTATCTCGTGATGATGGGCCTCTCGTCGGCCGGGGCCATCTCCAACTCGATGCGTGGCCTGCTCGTGCCCATCACCGCCTACATCTGCCTGTCGATCTCGCTCAACCTCGTCGTGGGCTTCTCGGGTGAGCTGTCGCTGGGCCACGCGGGGTTCATGAGCGTGGGCGCCTTCACCGGCGTGGTGGTCTCGTCCGTCCTCGCCGGCAGCCTGTCGGGACCCGTACGCCTGCTTGTCGCCATCATCGCGGGTGGCGTCTTCGCTGGCATCGTGGGCGTGCTCATCGGCATCCCGGTCATGCGCCTGCGCGGCGACTACCTCGCCATCGTCACCCTCGCCTTCGGCGAGATCATCAAGAACCTGCTCAACAACCTCTACGTCGGCTTCGATGGCCGTGGCCTGCACCTCTCGATGACCGACACGGCGTCGCTGGGCATGGACGGGGGCCGCGTGCTCATCAACGGGCCCCAGGGTGCGATCGGCTACGACTCGCTCTCGACCTTCACGGCTGGGTTCCTGCTGATCCTCTTCACCCTCTTCGTGGTGCTCAACCTCGTCAACAGCCGCAGCGGTCGCGCCATCATGGCCGTGCGCGACAACCGCATCGCCGCCGAGAGCGTGGGCATCAACACCACCAAGTACCGCCTCATGGCCTTCGTGGTCTCGGCCGCCCTCGCCGGCATGGCCGGTGCCCTCTACGCCATGAACTACACGGCCATCGTCCCCAAGAAGTTCGACTTCAACACCTCGATCCTCATCCTGGTGTTCGTGGTCCTGGGTGGCATGGGCAACATCAAGGGCGGCATGATCTCGGCCGCGCTGCTCGTCGTGCTTCCCGAGAAGCTCCGCTTCATCGGCGACTTCCGCATGCTCATCTATGCCGTCGTCCTCATCGCCGTGATGCTCGTGTCGAACAACCGCGCCCTCCAGGAGCGGCTGCACGGCCTTGTGGGGCGGTTCCGCAAACGACGGGGGAGTGGTGGAAGGACGCCCTCGACGCCCGTGAGGGGAGGTGCCGCCAATGACTAGGGAGGAAGGGACCTACAAGGCCCAAAGCGCCGCCGCAGGCGAGAAGGCGCCCGTTCGCGAGCGCACCAAGATGGTGCCGCTCGTGACCGACTACATCATCCCCGAGCGCGACCAGGGACAGACCATCCTCGAGTGCCGCCATCTGGGCATTGACTTTGGCGGCCTCCACGCGGTGGAGGACTTCAACCTCACGGTGGGCAAGACCGAGATCGCCGGCCTCATCGGCCCCAACGGTGCGGGCAAGACCACCGTCTTCAACCTGCTCACCAAGGTCTACCAGCCCACGCGCGGCATGATTATGCTCGACGGCGTGGACACGGCAGGCATGACGACCGACCGCGTGAGCCGCGAGGGCATCGCGCGCACCTTCCAGAACATCCGCCTCTTCGACTCGCTCACCGTCGAGGAGAACGTCCGCATCGGCCTGCACAACCAGATCGAGTGCGGCATGTGGAGCGGCATGTTCCGCCTGCCGCGCCACTGGCTCTCCGAGAAGGAGTTCCACGACCGCTCCCTCGAGCTGCTCGACGTCTTCCACATGGCAGACAACGCCGACGACATCGCCGGGTCGCTGCCCTATGGCGCCCAGCGTCGTCTCGAGATCGTCCGTGCCCTGGCGACCAACCCCAAGCTGCTGCTGCTCGACGAGCCGGCGGCGGGCATGAACCCGTCCGAGACGGCCGAGCTCATGGAGAACATCCGCAAGATCCGCGACGACTTCCAGATTGCCATCATGCTCATCGAGCACGACATGGACCTCGTCATGGGCATCTGCGAGGGCATCGCGGTCCTCAACTTCGGCAAGATCATCGCCAAGGGCACGCCCGAGCAGATCCAGGCCAATCCCCAGGTCATCGAGGCATACCTCGGCTCCCAGGAGACCGAGGACGCGGAGCTGCGGGGCAAGGGTAGGAGGTTCCAATGAGCATGCTCAAGGTCTCTGACCTTCACGTCCACTATGGCTCCATCCATGCCGTCAAGGGCATCTCGTTCGAGGTGAACGAGGGCGAGATCGTCACCCTCATCGGCGCCAACGGCGCCGGCAAGTCCACCACGCTCAACACGGTGTGCGGCCTTCTGCACCCCACCTCAGGCTCGGTCGAGTTCGAGGGCGAGAGCATCGTGGGCGTGCCCGCCCACAGGATGGTCTCGCGCGGCATCGCCATGTGCCCCGAGGGCAGGCGCATCTTCACTGGCATGACGGTGAGCGAGAACCTCGAGATGGGCGCCTTCACGCGTTCCGACGCCGAGGCCAAGGAGACCATGGAGCTGGTCTTTGGCCGCTTCCCGCGCCTCGACGAGCGTCGCTGGCAGAGCGGCGGCACCCTTTCGGGTGGCGAGCAGCAGATGCTCGCCATGGGCCGCGCCCTCATGAGCAAGCCCAAGCTCCTCATGCTCGACGAGCCCTCCATGGGCCTGGCGCCCATCCTCGTCAAGGAGATCTTCGACATCATCAAGGTCCTCCACGAGCAGGGCACCACGATCCTGCTCGTCGAGCAGAACGCCCGCATGGCGCTGTCCATCGCCGACCGTGCCTACGTGCTCGAGACCGGCGAGGTCTCGATGGAGGGCGTCGCGCGCGACCTGCTGCACGACGAGCGCGTCCAGAAGGCCTACTTGGGTGGCTAGCCTTCCGCAACAGCTCACGTCGCTCTCCGCCACCCTCCCTCGCATGGGAGGGTGGTCCCGCTATGCGGGCATGACCGCCGCCCAGGCACATGACGAGTTCAGGTGGGGCGTATGGCGCATCAGGATCCTGGCGATCGGGGCCTTCCTCGTCGTCGCGGGGCTCTTCCTGTGGCTGTGGGACGGTTCGGCCTGGGGGATGGCAGCCTACTTCGCCTGCGTGGCGGCAGACGCCTTGTTCCTCGTCATGGCCCTTACCCGCAACTTCCAGGGCCTGCTCGACATCTCGAACCGCGACTGCGACCCCCAGAAGCTCATCGAGGTCGTGGCGCGGCTGCAGGAAGAGGACAAGCGGGGAAGCTCTGCTAACAACCTGGCGCTGGCCTATGCCGTCTGTAGTCTCAACCTGGGCTATGACAACGTCGCGCTGCAGTGGCTCGACCAGGTTCGCTTCCGGAAGGTGCCCCCCAGGACCGCCACGACCATGCTCTTCATGCGCGCCTCTGTCGCGCTCAATGCGGGAGACGCCGAGACCGCGCGTGGTCTGCGCGACCAGATCGGCGCGCTGCGCTCGAGCGGTAGGGTGTCGGCAGAGCGCGACCTTGCGATGGCGATGCTGGACGCTCGGCTCGCCCTCGCTGCAGGCGATGCGAATGCTGCCCGCGAGCAGGTCGTCCGCGCGGCGTCGCTGGGTCCCCTGCCCGTGCAGGAGGTTGCGATCGAGTACTTGGCCGGTCTCGTCGAGGATGCCATGGGCGATGTGGACGCTGCCCGCGCGCACATGGAGACCGTCGTTGCCAACGCCGGCACGCTCGCGCTTGGCGCGAAGGCACGGGAGTACGTTGCGAGGATGTCGTCCTGACGACAACGATTCGTCCGCTGCGACTTGGGCGGCGGCTGTGTCGTTGGTCTGAAGTACTTTACTGCATTAAAGTACTGAGATATACTTTACTACAGTAAAGTGATTGGTTTCGCTCGGTTAACAGCTTGCGAGAGGGGCGGGAATCCGCCCCTCGTTCAGGTACCATGGACGGACACGACGACGGGGGAGTTACATGGCTGGTACGCCACGAGGCTTTCGAGACATTCTGACCGACGAGGCACTCGCTCGCGAGCGCATCTCCGACACCGTGCGGGCGACCTTCTCGGCACGGGGCTACCTGCCCGTCGAGACGCCGCTCATGGAGGATCGCGCCGAGCTCGAGCGCGGCGGGCGCATCAAGGGCTCGCCCTTCCATGTCTTTGACTCCGACGGCCACATGCTCATGCTGCGTCCCGACGTCACGCTGCCCGTGGCGCGCCTGGCAGCCTCGCGCTTCGCCACGGGAGAGCTCCCGGCCCGCCTTCGCTATGCGGCGCCGGTCGTCCGCGAGCAGGCGTCCCTGCGCGGACAGCCCCGCCAGTTCACCCAGCTGGGCATCGAGCACATCGGCCTCGATGGTGCCGCCGCCGAGGTCGAGGTCCTGACGCTTCTGGCCGAGTCCCTCGACGCGTTGGGCATCGAGGGCTGGCGCGTCATCATGGGCTCGGTCGTCCCCCTCAAAGCCCTGCTGGAGGCCCACGCCCCCACGGCGGCCTTCCGCGAGCAGGCGCTCGCCCTGGTGCACGAGTCCAACTTCGTCGCCCTTGACGAGCTCGTTGCCTCCGCTGGCCTTGACGCGACCATCGCGAAGGCCATCTCGCGCCTGCCGCGCATCTGTGGCGGCGTCTCTGCCATCGACGAGATGGACGAGCTGCTCGATGCGGCGGACGTTCCCCTCGAGTCGCGCGGGACCGTCGAGCTCCGCGACCTCGTGGCGACGCTCCCCGAGGCGGTCGTCCGCGACCACATCGCCCTCGACCTCTCGATCATCAACTCGTTCGACTAC
>CAMPCT010000178.1 GCA_946647055.1 uncultured Atopobium sp.
GCGCATGGACCAGATTGGCGGCGGCGAGGACCTCGACAACCTGAAGCTCGCCTACGAGCAGCTCGTCGAGGAGCACGGCCAGGAGGAGGCCGACGGCAAGATTCGCACCGCCGCACGCCACATCCTCGCCACCTACCTGCTCCCGGGCCTCGTGGAGAACCCCTATACCAGCGCCCGCGCCGCGCTCGACCTGCTCGAGGGCGAGGAGCTCGCCGCCAATGGCCGCGCCGCCGCCGACAGGTGCGTGGTCATGCTCAAGAACGAGGGCAACGTCATCGCCGAGCGCTCCGAGAAGCCCAAGGTCTACGTGCCCGTCAAGTTCACGCCCGCCCAGGCCGCCGGCGCCACCGGCAACGCCGCCCACGGCGCGCAGATGAGCGTGCCCATCAGTGTCGAGAGGGTCGCCGACCTCCTCGACGTCGTGACCGACACCATCGCCGAGCCCTCGGGTGACCCCGACGAGAACGGCCAGCCCACCTTCCAGGACTCCGACCTCACCCGCGCTACCGCCGCCGACGTGGCCGACTGCGACTTCGCTGTCGTGTTCGTCGACTCCCCCGCCCCCGGCGACGGCGCCGTGACCGCTGAGGACGGCACCGTGACCTACGTGCCCAAGACCCTGCAGTACCGCACCTACACCGCCGACGGCGCCAACGTGCGCGAGCACTCCATCGCCGGTGCCATCCTGGAGGACGGCACTAAGGAGGACCGCGGCTACAAGGGCCAGTCCTGGACCGCCGCCAACGAGGGCGACCTCGACATGATCCTCGACACCGTCGAGCTCATGGCCGGCAAGCCCGTCGTCGTTGTCATCAACATGGCCAACCCGATGGTCTTCTCGGAGTTCGAGGACAAGGTCCAGGGCATCCTGGTCCACTTTGGTGCGGCCGACGTCGTGCTCGCCGACATCCTCGGCGGTGCGGTTGAGCCGACGGCCCTGCTCCCGCTGCAGCAGCCCGCGAGCATGGACGTCGTCGAGGCCCAGCTCGAGGACGTGCCGCGCGACATGGAGTGCCACGTCGACACCGCTGGCAACGCCTACGACTTTGGCTTTGGCCTCAACTGGTCTGGTGTGATCGACGACGAGCGCGTCGCCACCTATGCCTCCGCAGACCCGCTGACCGAGCCGGAGACCGCCTCGATCTAGCGTTGTCGCGCACCGTGGCAGGGCGACTCTCTCCCGCCGCCACGGTGCAGTCCCCCCCTGGGGCCGTCCTTTTGGGCGGCCCCTTTGTTTGTTTGGGGTCTCTAGCCCAGCGCGTTCATCGCCGCCTTCTTGACGCCCTTCCACATGGCGAAGCCCCAGACCGGCGTCGCGTCCATGAAGATGGGCGTGCCGGATGCGAGGTCGACGACCGTGGGCAGGGCGAAGGCCGCCCAGTGCGCGTCGGGCTTCTGCTTGACGTAGGCCACCACGTCGGGACGGGCCTGCGCCTGCAGCAGCACCGGGTACACGCCCACACCCTTCTGCAGACCGCGCGGCAGACCCTGGTAGTTGTGAAGCGCCCACTCGACGCAGGCCTTGGTGTAGGCGTCCATGTCGGCGCCCGTCGCGTTGTCGTCACGCGTGACCAGGAAGTAGTGGTGCATCTTCACCGCAAGGGCGCCCCAGCTCTGAGAGCTGAGCACGTAGGCACCCACCTCGGGCACCCACGGAGCTTCCTGACCCGTGCGACCGGCGACCTTGCCGACAAAGGCCCTGAGCTGCTCGTCATTGGGATTCACATACATGGGTGCCTCCTTTTGGCGTACGTCCGCATTGACCTGATTGTAGTACCGCGCGGCGGCGATTGGCACCTTGGGGGCGCTTCTCTGCGCCTGGGTGAGAACGCGCCTCTCGGTCGGTGCGTTCTCCTGCGCCCGAGGTGAGAACGCGCCTCTCGGTCGGTGCGTTCTCCTGCCGCGCGCTGGCAGACGAAGCCCCGCACATCCCTTATGATGGTTGGCAGTCACACGACGAGGAGGTACCCCAGCATGAGCAACCTTGCCGAGCACGTGGACCGCTTCTTTGACGGCCTCGAGATGTTCGAGGACGTCGAGCGTGGCCACAGCTACAAGGCCTTCGTGCACGAGAACGTGCGCGTCTTTCTCGCCAACGAGACCCCCGACAACGCCTTCGCCGTCTACCAGGCCTTCTTTGACGCCTACCGCATCACGATGGAGGGCGACGGCAACCCCTTCGTCGACCTCGTCGACGTCCTGCGCTCCTACGAGGAGACGGCCGCCACGCTCATCGACAAGCAGCGCGACCACTTCGTCCACGCGGTCAACGTCTTCCTCACGGGCCTGGCCATCTGGGCGGAGAACCCGCACCTGCGCGAGGCCTTCGACCAGGCCATCCCCGAGCCCGGCTACAAGTTTGCCTACCAGACCCGCTGGGAGGAGTTCTTCTACCGCTGGGGCATCGCCTCGCTCTTCCACGACGTGGGCTACCCCGTCGAGATCGTGGGCCACCAGATCAACCGCTTCATCAGCATGGTGGCCGACGCCGACGGCGACGACGTGCACGTGCACGCGCGGATCCACTACGAGAACTTCTCCGAGCTCAACCACATCCGCGAGGTCATGCGCAAGCGCAGGTTCATCAAGGCCTTCTACGACGCCTACGACAGCTGCAGCTACATCGACCTGCTCACCCCGCTCGACCTCATGGCGCACCGCATCCACAAGACCTTTGGCACGAACCTCGCCCAGACCAAGAAGGCGCTCAACGGCTTTGTCGACAAGATGGCCGAGACCGGATTCATCGACCACGGCTACTACAGCGCCCTCATCATCCTCAAGTGGTACGGCTACGTCATCCAGGAGTCCGGCTACCTGCCCGAGTACTTCTTCTGGCCAGTGGTCGACTCAGCGACGGCGATCCTGCTGCACAACTGGTACCGCAACGGCCTCACCAAGAAGCCGTTCAACCTGGGCCCCATGCACGCCTCCGACAACCCCATCGCGTGGTTGCTCATCCTCTGCGACGAGCTCCAGGAGTGGAACCGCACCGCGCGCGGCATCGTCACGCGCACCTTCACGCTCGCCGAGAACGTGCACCTCTCGCTCACCGAGGACTACCTGGCGGCGACCTTCGTCACGCGCAACGGCCGCCTGCCCGAGGGCTTCTGCGCCGAGAAGGTCGAGCTGCTGCGGAGCCTCCTCGACCTTGACGAGGTGTTCCCCGCCGGCTTCGACCTCGACAACGAGTCCCTGGCTGCGCTGGCGCCGCTGAGCGAGCGCCTGCAGGGCATCTCCTCGCGACCGCTCCTAGCAAACATCGAGCTGCTCGCTATCGCAATCCACGCAAGCTACAACGAGCGCCAGCTCGAGCGCTATCCCGACAAGCCGTTGGACTTCCCCAACTTCTCGGACCTGCCCAACGACCTCAAGTTCTCCAACATGCGCCAAGCACAACGCATCTTCGAGCGCGTCCAGATGGCGGGATACGAGCTTAGGCCCAAGGGTGGCGACGATGCCGTGGTGGAGTTCCCGGACGAGGTGGTCGAGGCCCTCGCACGCATCGAGCACGACGACTGGGTCACCGAGCGCAAGTCCAGCGGGTGGACGCTCGGCTCGCGCGACGTCGAGGCAAAGACCTCGCCCTACCTCGTGAGCTACGACGAGCTCCCCGACGACATCAAGGAGCTCGACCGCGACGCGGTGCGCAACATTCCCGCGCTTGCCAGCCGCATTGGGATGGCGGTCTATGCGGTCTGACTGGAGCTATAGCCTGCTGCCCGACGACGCCTACGACGACGAGGTGCTCGTGCGCGTCGAGGACGCCTACCACGAGGCCGACGAGGAGAGTGTGGCCGCGGCGACCGAGTACCGGCACGCCCTGGCCGTGCTGGCCCTGGTGAGCACGGGCATCGCGGTGGCGTTCCTGCTCTACGACGAGGCAAGCCTCCTGTGGATGCTCCTGGTGTGTGGGGCTCTGCTCGTCTTTGCCCGCTGGGCCCAGCGGCGCGCCGCGCGCCTCGACTGCCACCGTCGCTTCATCGAGTTCCGCGCGCTGGCCGAGGCCCTGCGCGTCCAGGCGTACCTTCGCTATGCGGGGAGTCCCCTGCTGGCCGAGGACCTCCTCACCTGGACCCAGCTCGAGGAGACCGGTTGGATCGCCGAGTACCTGCACATCCTGATGGAGGGGGCGGAGCCGGGCGAGCCGCACGACATCGCCGGGTGTTGGATCGAGGACCAGCGCTCCTACCACGAGCGGGCCGCCGCGCGCTCCATTCGCGCCGTCGACAGGTCCGATCGCGTGGTGCACGTGGCCTTCGTCGCGAGCATCGTGCTCTACCTGGTGGCACTTGTCTTCGAGCTGCTCTGTGGCGGCCTGGTGCTGCAGCCGACGGTGGCGGTCGAGAACCTCGAGTTCTGGCGGGCCGCGCTCAAGATCGCCGTGGGCTCGATGTCCGCCGCGACGCTGCTCATCTCGAGCTACTACGGCAAGCTCTCGCTTGACCGCGTGCATGCCGACCACCTCAAGATGGCGCACTTCTTTGCCTGGGCGGCGGACAGGCTTGCCGAGGAGGGCCAGACGGAGGCCCTGCTCGAGCGCCTTGCCCGTGAGGAGCTCATCGAGAACGGCAACTGGTACTCCTACCAGCTCGACAACACGCCGGGAATCTCTCTATAGGCGGCTTGCGCCTCCGGTACGGCGCGCTTTTCCGGAGCCGTACCCGGTACAGGTCGCATTTCCGGAGCCGTACCCGGCCCGGGGTGCCCCGCAGGCCCCCTCATCCCCGGTACAGGTCGCTTTTCCGGAGCCGTACCCGGTA
>CAMPCT010000179.1 GCA_946647055.1 uncultured Atopobium sp.
AAGATGGTCACCAAGGCCGTCGAAAGCGCCCAGCGCAAGGTCGAGGAGATCAACTTCTCCATGCGTAAGAACGTCCTCGACTACGACGACGTCATGAACAAGCAGCGCCAGGTCATCTACGAGGAGCGCAACAAGATCCTCGACGGCAAGGACCTCACCGAGCACATCTCCGACGTCACCTACGACACGGTCGAGCGCGAGGTCGGCATCTTCTGCTCGCGGGAGGTCTCGCCCGAGGACTGGGACATCGAGGGTCTCGAGCGCTGGATGGTCGCCCTCACCGGTACCCAGGACGTCCCCGCGGTCGACAACGACATGTCGCACGAGGAGATCGTCGACATCGTCGACGAGTTCGTCGAGGACTGCTACGACAAGAAGGCCGAGCGCCTTGGCGAGCAGGCCATGCACGACCTCTCCGCACAGGTGATGCTGCGCGTCATCGACACGCGCTGGATGAGCTACCTCCAGGAGATGGACTACCTCAAGACGGGCATCGGCCTGCGTGGCTTTGGCCAGCGCAACCCGCTCGTCGAGTACAAGACCGAGGCGTTCCAGGCGTTCACCGAGCTCGTCTCGACCATGTACGAGGACTTCCTGCGCACGATCCTGAGGCTCGAGCTTGCCGTTGCCCCGCAGCAGCAGGCCTCGAGCGGCCTCGAGCGCGCCACGTACTCGGGCCCCGGCGACGTCGACGGTGACCAGCGCTCCTCGACGATGCGTCGCCAGGCGGCTGCCCAGGCGGCAAACGCCGCGGGCAGGGCGCCAAAGGCCGCCCCTGACAAGCCCAAGACGTACCGCAAGTCCGATGACCCCGATCCCTATGTGGGCGTCGGGCGCAACGACCCGTGTCCGTGTGGCAGCGGCAAGAAGTTCAAGAACTGTCACGGCAGGAACCGCTAATGCCCGTCTCTGCCGAACAGATCGCTGCCCTCGCCGCACGACTCGACGAGGTCGAGGGCTATCTCCACGTCGATGACCGGCGTGCCGAAGTCGCTTCCCTCGAGGAGGCGAGCGCCAAGCCCGGCTTTTGGGATGACGTCGACAACGCGCGTGCCGTCATGGCCGCGCTTGCCGCCGCCAAGGATGCGGTATCGGGCATCGACTCCGCGCGCAAGGAGCTCGAGGATGCCCAGGTAGCCTTTGAGCTGGGCAACGAGATGGGTGACGAGGACATGCTTGCCGAAGCGGAGCGCCTGCTTGACAGGCTCTCTGCCGACCTCACCGAGCTCGAGCTCTCGAGCTGGTTCACCGACGAGCTCGACCACGGGGATGCCATCGTCACGATCACGCCCGGCCAGGGCGGCCTCGAGGCCCAGGACTGGTGCGCCATGCTCCTCCGCATGTACCAGGCCTACTGCGCACGCCGCGGCTGGAAGGTGACCGTCAACGACGCCCCCGTCGGCGAGGTGATCGGCCTCGACCGCGCCATGTTCACGGTGGCGGGTCACAACGCCTACGGGATGCTCAGGGCCGAGCAGGGCGTGCACCGTCTGGTCCGCATCTCGCCCACCGACGTCAAGAAGCGTCGCCAGACCACCTTTGCCGGTGTCGAGGTCCTGCCGGTCCTGCCCGACGACATCCAGGTCGACATCAACCCCGACGACCTGCGCATCGACGTGTTCCACAGCCATGGCCACGGTGGCCAGGGCGTCAACACGACCGACTCGGCGGTGCGCATCACGCACCTACCCACGGGCATCGTCGTCACCTGCCAGAACGAGCGCAGCCAGCTTCAGAACAAGGCGTTTGCCATGAACGTCCTGCGCTCCAAGCTCTATGAGATGGAGCTCGAGCGTCGCGCCGCCGAGATGGACGAGTTGCGCGGCCCCAAGCACGACATCGCCTGGGGCAACCAGATTCGCAGCTACGTCCTCTATCCCTATCAGATGGTCAAGGACCTGCGCACGGGCGTCGAGACGGGCAACACCGACTCCGTCCTCACGGGCGGGGACCTCGACCAGTTTGTCGTGGGGTATCACCGATGGGCGGTGGGAGGCGGCGCCTAGGGCCCGAGGGACCCTCGGCACACTTGCCAAGTCGTTAAAATGGCCGAC
Source organism: uncultured Atopobium sp. (assembly GCA_946647055.1). The sequence goes on from CAMPCT010000179.1 coordinate 2,055, forward strand.
TGCGGCGCTTTCTTTACGGGTCGTGCCGAATGACGGCGCCTGACGGCCCCTCACGCGATACCATGGAAGCTGTTCTGTTGTAAACATGCGGAAGGGACGACGACATGAAGTTCTTCATTGACACGGCTGACCTCGACGAGATTCGCGAGGCCGAGAGCTGGGGCATTCTTTCGGGTGTCACCACGAACCCGAGCCTGTATGCCAAGATCGGCGGCAAGCTTGCCGACTTCGAGGACCACATGGCCAAGATCTGCGAGCTCGTGGGCCCCGCCGTCCCCGTCTCTGCCGAGTCCACCGCCGAGACCACCGAGGACATGATTGCCGACGGCCGCAGGCTTGCCGCCATCGCCCCCAACATCGTGGTCAAGCTCCCCATCTGCGAGGAGTCGCTGCCCGCCACGCACCAGCTGGCGCAGGAGGGCATCCGCGTCAACATGACCCTCATCTTCTCGGCCACGCAGGCCATGCTGGCCGCCCGCGCCGGCGCCCGCTACGTCTCGCCGTTTGTCGGCCGCTTCGATGACCTGGGCGACACCGGCGTCGACCACCTCATGGAGATCACCACCTGCATCAAGAACTACGACTGGGGCTGGTGGGCCGACGAGGGTGGCTGCGAGATCATCTCCGCCTCGATTCGCGGGCCCCAGCATGTGGTCCAGGCGGGCCTCATGGGCGCCGACATCGTGACCGTTCCCTTTGGCGCCCTCAAGAAGTGCGTCCACCACGTCATGACCGACCGTGGTCTCGAGCTCTTTGCCGCCGACTGGGAGAAGGTCAAGGCCGGGGCGTAAGGCCCGTTTGGCAGTCCCGGGGCGCATGCTCCGGCACACGAGGGGAGACACATGACAAACGACGAGCTCAAGAGGGTTGCCAACGAGGTCCGCAAGGGCATCGTCACGGGCACCCATGCCGCCAAGTCCGGGCATCCCGGCGGGTCGCTGTCGGCGGCAGACATCTTCACCTTCCTCTACTTCGAGGAGATGAACGTCGACCCGGCCAATCCGCGCTGGGACGGCCGCGACCGCTTCGTCCTCTCCAAGGGACACTGCGCCCCCGGCCTCTACGCCGTGCTGGCCGAGCGTGGCTTCTTCCCCAAGGAGGACCTGCTCACCCTGCGCCACGTCGGGAGCCACCTCCAGGGCCATCCCAACATGAACGACACCCCCGGCGTCGACATGTCCACCGGCTCCTTGGGCCAGGGCGTCTCCGCGGCCGTGGGCATGGCGCTCGCTGCCAAGCAGTGGGGTGACGCCTATCGCACCTATGCGCTGCTCGGGGACGGCGAGATCGAGGAGGGCCAGGTCTGGGAGGCCGCCATGTTCGCGGCCAACAAGGGCCTCGACAACCTCTGTCTCATCGTCGACTGGAACGGCCTGCAGATCGACGGCACCATTCGCGAGGTCAACTCCGCGGAGCCCATCGCCGACAAGTTCCGTGCCTTCAACCTCCACGTGGTGGAGGTCGCTGACGGCAACGACTTCGACCAGCTCCGTGCGGCCTTTGCCGAGGCGCGCGAGACCAAGGGCGTCCCCACCTGCATCGTCTGCAAGACGGTCAAGGGCAAGGGCGTCTCCTTCATGGAGAACCAGGTCGGATGGCATGGCAAGGCTCCCAACGACGAGCAGTACGAGCAGGCCATGGCCGAGCTCGAGAAGGCAGGTGAGCAGCTGTGAGCGATGTGAAGAAGATCGCGACGCGCGCGAGCTACGGTAACGCGCTCGTCGAACTGGGCCATGAGCACGACGACTTCGTCGTCCTCGACGCCGACCTCGCGGCTGCCACGCAGACGGCCATGTTCAAGAAGGAGTTCCCCGACCGCTTCTATGATGCGGGCATCGCCGAGGGCAACCTCATGGGCATAGCCGCAGGCATCGCCACCACGGGTCATGTGGCCTTTGCGAGCACCTTCGCCATGTTCGCCGCCGGCCGCGCCTTCGAGCAGGTTCGCAACTCCATCGGCTATCCGCATCTCAACGTCAAGATCGGTGCCACGCATGCGGGCATCTCTGTGGGCGAGGACGGTGCGACCCACCAGTGCAACGAGGACGTCGCGCTCATGCGGACCATCCCCGGCATGACCGTGGTGGTGCCCTCCGACGACGTCGAGGCGCGTGCCGCGGTGCGTGCCGCCTACGAGACGGACGGCCCCTTCTACCTGCGCTTTGGTCGCCTGGCAGCCCCAGTCATCAACGACCGCCCCGACTACGAGTTCAAGCTGGGGAAGGGCATCGTGCTCCGTGAGGGCTCCGACGTCACCATCGTGGCGAGCGGCCTCATGGTTTCCTCGGCCCTCGAGGCGGCGGGGGCGCTGGCTGCCGAGGGCATCGATGCCGAGGTCATCAACATCCACACGATCAAGCCGCTCGACGAGGAGCTGATCGTCGAGTCCGCCCGCAAGACCGGACGTGTCGTGACGGTCGAGGAGCACTCCGTCATCGGTGGTCTTGGCAGCGCCGTGTGCGACGCGCTCTGCGCCGCCTGCCCCGTGCCCGTCAAGAAGGTCGGCATCCAGGACGTCTTTGGCGAGTCGGGCCCCGCGCTCGAACTGCTGGCAAAGTATGGCCTGGATGGTGCCGGCGTGGCGAAGGCGGTGCGCGAGTTCCTCGCGTGATCGATTGGGGACGTTTCCCTTTGCGTCAGACGAATTGGGGACACACCTCG
>CAMPCT010000180.1 GCA_946647055.1 uncultured Atopobium sp.
ACGGCTGGAAGCCCGAGGGCGTCAAGTTCTACGTCGTCAAGAAGTAGCTGTCATGTGATTTGAGACGACACGTCCCCACACGCGTATCAACGTGTGAAGCGAGTGGAAAGGAGAAAACAATGACAGATAAGAAGCTCTCGCTGGAAGCGCTGCTCGCCGGTGTGGAGGGGGCCCTCGAGCTTTCCGATGCCGAGCTTGAGGGAATCGCCGGTGGCGTGATTGGCCCGACCGCGCAGACCCTGTTGCTCGGTGCCATCGACAAGTACAAGAACGGCGGGACGACCCTGGACGAGGCGCTCGAGGCGCTGCCGGGGCTCTTTGACCAGCTTTCCGCTAACCCCCTGTACAAGAAGTTCATCTCGCAGACCAACCTCGAGGAGGTTACCGAGTTCGTAAAGAACAACTGGTAATCCGAGGCCACCGGCTCGAGTTACGAAGGGGCTGCTTTGGGGCGGCCCCTTCTCTTTCTGTCATGGTCGTGAGCTACCCCAGGAAGAAGCCCTCGTCAAAGAGGCTCACGACCTCTGGATCGTCACTTCTGCCCACGCAGACACGCAGCTCAGCCTCGTCAGGCGTCTCCACGAGGGTCGCTCCCTGGGCCTCGAGGAGCAGCTCGAGATACCTACCCAGCGAGAATCCCACGTTGCCCACGGGCAGGGAGGCGCCGCGCATGATGCGCACGTAGTGATCGGGGACGTTGACGAGGGCGTAGCTCATCGACGAGCCCTCGCCCGTGAGGTCGTCACGGAAGAGCAGGTTCTCGGAGTTGTACAGCTTGACGTTGCTCTGCTTCCTGCCCACGACCAGCGCGCCGGAGTAGCACGTGGAAATGCCACCCCAGTTCCGGGAGCCTGCGAAGATGTGCTGCTGCTGCACCACGTAGGCGATGCCGGTCTCGCGAGCCTTCGCCATGTCGGCGTCCAGGTACTCCACTGCGTTGTGGCTGGTCGTGACGTCTCCGCTTGTGACGAGGCCATTCCCCCTGAACGGGGCATTCCAGCCCACGTGCAGCTCCTCCTTTGCCACGGTTCGACCAATGAAGTGCAGGTCGATGTCCACGCGCTTCTTGCGCTCGTCCCAGAAGGTGAAGAAGCGGACGGTCTTGTCCGGCGGCAGGTCGAAGGCGATGCCGACGGGCGGCCACGCGGTTCCCGTGTCTCCCGTCTCGTTGGGCATGAGCAGGGAACCGCGCAGGGAGACGCCGGCGGGATCCAGGAAGACCAGCCTTCCCCTGAGTGGGGTGTCCAGGCTGCACATGCGCTTGCGGACAAGCCCCTCGAGGATGTCGCAGAGCTCGGCCTGTCGCTCCGGGTCGATTGCATCGTTGGGGTCCTCGAGGACGAAGTCCGCCCACCCACGGCTCGTGAGCTTGGTGCGGTCGGTCGCCGAGAAGAGCGTGAGCGTGCGCACTAAGGTGGGCAGCGAGTACGCGTCCGCATGGTCGTTGGCGGTGACGGCGAGCAGGTCGAGCGGACAGCCCCTCTTGAGCAGGCGGTTGAGCGAGCGCAGGAGGATGCCCGGACGCGTGCTGTAGAAGGAGAGCAACTCCTGCCAGGCGACCTTGCGTTCGTCAGCCTGCTCGGCTTGCGCGACCTTGTCCCAGAGCGACTCGAGCTCGCTTGTCCACGAGCGCACCTGCCCCGACTCGACCAACTCGACGGCCTCGCGCAGGCAAGGGCCGCCAAGGCGCTTCACCGAGAGGAAGTTGGGTGCAAGACGGTCCTTACGTCCGGCATCGGCGATGTTGTGGGCGATCGACAGTGTGTCAAAGCGCTCGAATGCGCGACAGAGGGCCTTCTTCATACGCGTCGGCAGGTGGTTCTTGGGCGACGCCTCAAGCAGATATCTGGTGGCCTTCAGCAGGTCACCGGGATGCTGTGCGAGTCCCGTGGCCACGCGCTCCAGTGTTGCGGAGTCGCGCTGGGCCGCATGGAGAACGAGCTCCATCATGTTCTCGTGGAAGGCGACTTTGGGGAACGAGGGCTGGTCGGCACCGTCCGCGCGGTTCGCGAATACGAGCAGGGCAGTCTCGACCTCGGCCGGGTGCATGCGCGTGGCTCGCGCGAGACGCGCGGCGACCACCGCTTCGAGGTCCTCCACCGTCACGAGGAGGTGCAGCACCTTCGCCGCGACGAGGGCCTCGTCGTCCTCCGTCTTTGGCGTTGCCTCGGTCGAGGGCCGCCACCCCTCACCAACGGTCACGTCGAGTCCGAGCAGGCCGGCGACCTGCTCCACGCCATAGGTGGAAAGGTAGTGGCAGGCCTGGTCGTAGCGGAACTGCGCCTCGGACATCTCCATCACCTGGCTGGGGAAGTCAGGATACAGCGGCGCTGCCGTGACGCTGGGTACTAGGCGCCGGAGGTCTGCCAAGGGGTTGATCGCAGACTCTGCCGCTTGGGTAAGGGGCAACAGGGCTGACCCGCGGGCAAGCTCCACCATCGCGTGATGGTAGGCGGCCAGCGCAAGGACAGAGGGCTGCGAGAGGGTGTAGCCCGTGCCCTCGAGGTTGACGTTGGCGGTGACCGCCCACGTCATGTCCTCGTCATCGAGGGCGTGGGGAAGGTCTGCGCGCGAACGGAACAGCGGGTAGTAGAGGATGCCAAAGGCGTTGAACGGAGCCCTCGGGGCCTGCTTCCAAGGTGTGGTGGTGTTTGCCATGGTCGGTCCCTCTCTTGGTGCCGAAGCGTGCAGCGGCAATCGTCGACATGCCCTAGGGTAGCACGGTCGAGACCAAGGCCCGTGGCGTGTGGCATACTACGAGGTGCAGTCGTTGTCGTTGGTTACTTTTGACTAATCAGGACGTTGCGGGTTCGAGTCCCGCCAGGCGCTCGCGCCTGTAGCTCAATTGGTAGAGCGCCTGCCTTACCAGCGCGGGTGACAGCAATGGGGCGTGGTCCTTGCGATCGCGCCCCATCTTTGTGACGCGGTGCGACACCTCGCAGCGTCATACCAGCCTGGGCCAGTTTATACCACACGCGACGATGAGCCCGTTTTGCTGTCACTGTCGTACCATCTGTGAGGTATTAGTCGACGGCAGAGTTGACATCTGATAGCAGGAGGTCAGTCATGGCAAGGACGGGGACGAGAACGACGAGCATCTGGATCGCAATAGCGGCACTATTGACGCTGCTGGTCGTGTGTCCCCTGCCTGCGATCGCGGATGAGGCTGTCGACGACGAGGCGCTGGAGATGCAGCCCGACGAGGTTGTGCCGGAGGAGGGCGACGTCGTCGCTGACGAGCTCGCACCCCTGGGCGACGAGCCGACAATCGCCTACTCCGGCACGTGCGGCACCTGCTCGTGGACCATCGACACCGACGGGCTTCTGAGGGTCTTCCCAACGAACGGGGAGAGCGGCACGCTGCAAAGGTCCAACTTTCCCCTCAAGGAGTTCCCATGGCTCCAGGGGGACGCACGGCGCAACTCGATCACGTCGATCGTCTTCGAGCAGGAAATAAAGGCGCCCGCAAACCCGTCAAGGATGTTCGAGGACTGCAAGAACCTCGTCTCCGTCGACGTATCTGGCCTGGATATGTCTGCCGCAACGAACCTGTCCTTTCTGTTCCACAACTGCTACAAGCTCACCACGCTCGACCTCTCTGGCTGGGACGTCTCGTCAGTCACGACAATCGCTGGCATGTTTAGCGGATGCTCTCATATGACGTCCTTGAGCACGACCGGTTGGAACACGGCATCCCTGACAGACGCGAGCAGCGCGTTCTATGGCTGCCGAGCCCTGACTGCACTCGATGTTTCCCATTGGGACATGTCGAAGGTGACGGACCTGACCATGACGTTCTCCGAATGCAACGCCCTTACGTCCCTCGACCTCTCGAAGTGGAATGTGGGCTCGGTGACGGACATGGCCATCTTGTTTGGCAATTGCAGCTCTCTCACCTCTCTTGACCTCACCGGTTGGGACACTTCTTCTGTGGAGGACATGTCCCAAATGTTCAAGAAGTGTTCCCTGATGACCTCGTTCGACATCGCCGACTGGGATACCTCTTCAGTGACCGACATGTTTGGGATGTTCGCTGACTGTACGTCACTGACCTCACTCGACCCCTCAGGTTGGAATGTGTCGAAGGTGACCAACATGCGTGACCTGTTCTTCAATTGCTCAGCCCTCACCTCCCTCGACATTGCCGACTGGAACACGGAAAGCCTGGAGAACCTGACTGACACGTTCTACAACTGCTCGTCGCTCACCACGCTCGACCTTTCTGGCTGGAACACCTCGTCGGTGACGAGCCTGTACTCAACGTTCAGCAGTTGTGATGGGCTGACGTCGCTCGACCTCTCCGGTTGGAACGTGTCATCGGTCGAGACCATGAAGTACCTATTTTCCAGCTGCGAGAAGCTGACCACGCTTGACCTCTCCGGCTGGGACATCTCATCGGCGACGGATATATCCTGGATGTTCCATTTCTGCACGTCACTCGAGTCGCTCGACATCACCGGATGGGACACCTCATCGGTGACCGATGCGAGTGTCATGTTCGAAGGCTGTATGGCGCTCGCCAAGATTAAGGTTGGTACGGGCTTCGACGTCTCCCTAGCATTCCCCATGGCGACGGCTAACAACGGCAAGTGGTGGTCCGAGGCCGACAAGGCCTGGTACACGGTCGACCAGATCCAGAGTAACCGCAAGGGCATTGCCGACACCTACCTCAACGTGGGG
>CAMPCT010000181.1 GCA_946647055.1 uncultured Atopobium sp.
CGCGGCCCCACGTCTGGGCCTCCTTGTCGAACACGAAGCCCGTGACCTTGACCGGAATGTGTCCCTGGTCGTGGTACATGCACACCACGATGTCGTACCAGCCGCCTATCGCCTGCGAGAAGGCCGTGTCGGGCGGGAGCGGCCCGCGCACGTCCATGCCCTGCGCGCGGGCGTCCTCGATGGCGGGGATGATCTCGTCGAGCTCCTCGCGGCCAAAGAGGCCGTTCTCCCCCGCATGGGGGTTGAGGCCGCACACGCCCACGACCGGGTGCTCGATGCCCAGCGCGCGCATGGACTCGTGGGCGATCTCGATCACCTCGAGGACGCGGTCGCGCTTGACACGGTCGCAGGCGTCGCGCAGCGAGCAGTGCGTCGAGACGTGGACCACACGCAGGTCACCCGAGACGAGCATCATCGAGTAGCGCCTGGTGCCCGTGAGGACGGCGTAGATCTCGGTGTGGCCGTCATACTGGTGGCCACCCAGGTGCAGGGCCTCCTTGTTGAGGGGCGCCGTGCAGGTGGCGTCGACCTCCCCGTCGAGCGCGAGGCGGATGGCGCGCTCGACGCAGCGATAGGCGTCGTCGCCGCACTCCGGGGAGAGCTGCCCCTTGACGAGGCGCTCAGGGTCGATGAGGTCGAGGTGCAGCACGTCGATGGTACCGGGCTCGAAGAGGGCCTCGGCCGGCGCGGCCACGCGCCTCACCACGAGCTCCTCGTGACCGACGACGGGAAGCATGTCCTCGATGTGGCGGGCGTCGCCCACGACGAGCGGTGCGCAGCGCTCGTAGATGGCAGGGTCTGCCAGTGCCTTGACGATGATCTCGGGCCCGATGCCCGCGGGGTCGCCCTCGGTGATGGCGACGATGGGACGCTCCTTGCTCATGGCCTTCTCCCCTCCCTCGGCATCTCTCCCCGGTAGGGCACGAACGCCGGGTCGGGACGCAGGTACTCCTTCGCGACCTTGCAGATGTATGTGATGGGATAGCCCTCGTAGCCGTGGACGAGCGTCGAGCGCGCCTCCATGACCGACCCCAGCAGCAGGTAGGCCTCGCGCGGGTCGAAGCCAAAGCCGTCGGACATCCACGAGACGAGCTCGCGCATGGCGAGCGTGAGCGCGGTCTGCATGTCGGGGTCGCAGGCGACGGCCATGATGTGGTCCTCGTCCTCCATGCGCAGCCAGCGGCCACGCCGGTCCTCGTGGACGAGGCGGACGCGAAGCTCGACCTCCCCCGCGCACTCGAGCGCCGAGTGGGCCACCTCGTCGTCGCCCATGGCGGCATGCAGGTCGCCCACGTGCAGCAGGGCGCCCTCCACCTCGACGGGAAGGTAGACGGTGGTGCCGGCGCGGACCTCCTGGACGTCCATGTTGCCGCCGTGCCTGCCGGCCACCTGGTTCGAGACGGGCTCGCCCGCCGGGGCCACGCCCAGGGTCCCGATCATGGGCCGCACCGGGATCTGGAGCGCGTCGCTCCACCGGATGAGGCCGTCCTCCACGCGAACGGTCTTGGTGACCACGTCCCAGTCGTTGGGCCACACCTGCTGCGAGAGCGGGTTGCGCCATCCGGCAAAGCCCGTGTAGGCGAGCGGACCGGGCTCGACGGCAAGGATGTCGACCGCAAGCGTGTCACCGGGCACGGCCCCTGCCACGCCGATGACGACGGACAGGTTGGGCCCACGGCTCTTGGAGGGGTCCCACTGGTCGTCCTCCGAGGCGAGCCACCCACCGCCGTTGAGCTGTGTGCGGACGCGGAACACCTCGCCTGGCTCGACGACGATGGCGGGCTCGTTGTCCCGCGAGTGGACGTTGTACGTTCGCTCGCACCCAGCTACCTGCATGAGACCCCCAAACGGGATGACGTGGGACCGCATGCGCTGACGGTATCACAGCCACGTCACAAGATGGCCTTCCCGGGCCAAGGCCATCCGCCAAAGGACGATAATGATGCGCGGAACAACGACCGAGGAGGACGTATGGCACCCAGGCTCTACCTCATGCGCCACGGACAGACCATCATGAACCGCCGCAAGATCATCCAAGGGTGGTTTGACTCGCCGCTCACCGAGCTCGGACGCGCCCAGGCCATGCTCGCGCGCGACCACCTTGACGAGCTTGGCGTCACCTTTGACCACGCCTACAGCTCGAGCCTCGAGCGCGCCTGCGACACCTGCGAGATCGTGGGCCGCGGCATGCCCTACGAAAGGCGCAAGGACCTGCGCGAGCTCAACTTCGGCGCCATCGAGGGCTGCACCCAGGAGCTGCTGCTGCCGGGCAGCCACGCCGACTACGGCGACTACGCCGTGCAGTTTGGCGGCGAGAGCATGGACCAGGTGAGCGAGCGCATGGGCAAGGCCCTGACCGAGATCATGCTGCGCCCCGGCCACGAGAGCGTGCTCGCCGTGGGCCACGGCGCCTGCGTCCTCGCGTTCAACAAGCTCTGGCTCGACGTGAGCGACGTCAAGGTCGACCACATCACGCGCAACTGCACGGTCTACACCTTCGAGTTCGACGCTGCCACACGAACCTTCAACTGCGTCGACGTGTTCGAGCCCGACGATTCGCACCTCGTGGGTGGCGGTCGCGTGGACTAGCGCGCGGCGATTGGTTACAATCACTCCTACGCATCCACGCCCGGATGGCGGAATTGGCAGACGCGGAGGTCTCAAAAACCTCTTGTCGAGAGACAGTGTGGGTTCGAGCCCCACTCCGGGCACCAGCCGTCTTCTCGGGAGGCTCCCTGGGCCAGCCAGGCGAGTCTCCCCTTTTGTCCGCCTCGGAGAAGAGCGTGTCGTCTTACGTTGACATCATCATCCTGGGCCTTCTGGTCTTCCCGCTCCTCGCGGCCCTGCTCACGTTCCCCTACGCGTTGGTGCAGTACCACCGCTACGGCTCCGTCTCGAGGCTGCGGACCCTGGTCGTCTACAGCTTCGTCCTCTACCTGCTCATCGCCTACTTCCTGGTGACCCTGCCGCTCCCCGACCCGGAGTCGACCGTGGGCAACCGGTGGCAGGACCACCTCAGCCTGGTCCCCTTTGGGGGAATCAGGATCTGGTGGGCGGGCCAGCAGGTCAACGCGACCACCATGCGGGCCTTCGCCAGGAGCTTCGCGCTGTGGCAGGTCCTGTTCAACGTCCTTCTGACCGTGCCCTTTGGCGTCTACCTGCGCTACTACTTCAAGCAGGGCCTTTGGCGCACGGTCGCGCTCACGCTCGTCCTGAGCCTCTTCTTCGAGCTGACGCAGCTGTCCGCCCTCTATGGCATCTATCCCGGCCCCTATCGGCTGGCGGCCACGGAGGACCTCATCACCAACACCCTGGGAGGCGTCCTGGGCTGGCAGATCGCCTACGTGTTCATGCTGGTCCTGCCCAACCGCGATGCCATCGACGCGCGCAGCCGCGAGGCGGGACGAACCGTGACGGGCAAGCGCAGGTTCTGTGCCGCCCTCTTCGACCTCCTGGCCTGCGGCATCCTGTTCTTCTTCATGCGCGGCGCGCTGTACGAGGCCCTTCCCGTGGCAACGGGCCTGCTCGACAGGGGCTGGGGAGCCTGGACCCTCTTCTGCGCCGTCTCGCTGCTGCAGGTGCTCGTGACCAGGGGCATGACGCTGGGCCACGCCATCTGCCGGATGACCCTGGTCTCCAAAGACGGCAGACCCGCCCGATGGTGGCGGCTCATCTGGCGCTACGTGCTCCTCTGGCTCCTCACCGAGGGACCCCTCGTCGCCGTCATCTGGCTCACGGGGTCGCCGTATGCCGGGAACCTGAGCCGCTACGTGCTGCTTGGCCTGATGCTGACCCCGGCGCTCTACCCCGGCGCCTACTTCCTCAACGAGTTCCTGAGGGGCGGGGCGCACCCGATGCCGCACGACACGCTCAGCGGAACCCGCTACGCCGCCATCGAGGTCACCGCGGACTAGGGCGATTCTCCCCTGCGTCCCTACCCCTGGTAGTCGAAGGCGTGGATGAGGTAGTCGTTCGACGAGCGCTCCCTCTCCATGGTCGAGGTGGGCCCATGTCCGGGAAGAATCTGGGTCTCGGGCGGCAGCTCGTTGGCAAGGCGCCTCAGCGAGGCCAGCATCTGGCCGAGGTCCCCGCCGGGAAAGTCGACGCGCCCCATGGAGCCTGCGAAGAGCGTGTCGCCCGTGAAGGCGATGCCCTCGGCACTCCCCTCGCCCAGAAGCACGATGCTGCCCTCGGAGTGGCCCGGCGTCGCCATCACGCGGAAGCGGGCGGTCCCCAGCTCGACGACGTCACCCTCGTGGAGCAGCACGTCGGGCTCGGGCGCGTTGCCGTCACCTTGCGAGGGATAGATGTAGTCGATGTCGTCCGCCGCCAGGCTGACGCGATAGGCGTCCGCCTCAGCCATGAGAAACGTGGCTCCCGTGGCCTCCTTGAGGGCAGCGACACCGCCGATATGATCGCTGTGGCCGTGCGTGGCGACGATCTTGGTGACGTTGAGGTCGGCGAGCTCGCGCGCAAGCGCCGCGCCGGACGACCCCGGGTCCACGACCAGGCACTCGCCGTCAGACACGTAGACGTAGCAGTTGGTCTGAAGCGGTCCCACCGCGTAGAGGGAAACCTGGTCGTCCATGGTCGCGTCCTTCCTGGTTGTCGAGGCTATGGAGGGGATGGTTCCTGGTGAGGCCGTCTCCCGCATATCCTGTGCAGGGTTTCCTCGCAGAG
>CAMPCT010000182.1 GCA_946647055.1 uncultured Atopobium sp.
CACGAGACCTTGCAGCATCCGGAATACTTCCTGTTCCAGCTCCTGATGACGGCGATCCTGCTTGCGTCGTTGCAGGTGCCCCGCGTCATCCTGCGCTACATGAGGGCCCACAACCTCAACCGTGCCGACGGCCTGACCCTGCTGTTGCTTGCCGTGCAGATGCTCTGGGTCTGGCCCACGTACTACCTCTATCCCTTCCTTGGCAAGGGCATCTCCATGGTGGCCGTGGTGGGCTTCTGCCAGATCATCTCGCTCATCGCGTTCCTGCTGCTCATTGATGACGTGGGGGCGGCCATTGCCGCCAGGGAGAGCGAGGCCCGCACCGAGGTGCTGGAGGAGGCGGCGCGCGGCTACGAGCGCCACTACCGCGAGGTCGAGCAGGCCATCGGACGAGCGGCGACCCTACGCCACGAGCTCCGCAACCAGCTGCAGGTCGCCGAGGGGCTGGCGGCACGAGGGGACTCCGAGCGGGCCCGTGAGCTGCTGGACAGCCTGGCGGGGACGCGGAGCTCAGCAAATCTCGCCGCTCCCGACCCACCGTCGGCTGCTTCGACACCGGCCGGGGGCATCATGACGCCGGCGATAAGGCGGCGGGCCTGGGACGTTGCCTATCTGGCGAACGGCCTGCTCGGGGCAGTCATGTTCGTCTGGCTGGTGAGGCTCGAGGACGTCTCTGCCCGAGCTGTGGTCGCCTTTGTCGTCGTGCTGGCCGTGTGGGCGACCCTCACGCCGTATCTGGTGCGGACCATACGCAAGGCCCAGGAGGCCGAGCTGGCTGCCGTCCGCGTGCAGGCTGCCCAGGAGATGGTCGATGCGCGTGTATGGTACGGCGCGCGAATCGCGGCCGAGCTGAACCAGGCGCGCGAGCTGGAGGAGGGGCTGCACGCGCGGATCGGGGAGGCGCAGAAGCGCCTCCGTGCGGGTGAGGCTCCGGTGGGGGAGACCTCGGGTGCCGATACGGCAGCGCGCGCATACGAGCCCTGGTGCCAGAACCGTGCGCTCGACACCTTGATGGAGCTCAAGGCGGCGACGTGCGAGGGAGCTGGCATACGGCTCACCTGCTCGCTCGACGTGCCACGTGAGCTGGGCCTCTCTGACCTCGAGCTGTGCACGCTCTTCTCGAACATGCTCGACAACGCCATCACCGCCTGTGCGGCGCTACCCGAGGAGGAGCGTTGGGTGGACGTGGCGGCGGCCATGCGTGCGGGTCGCTTGGTTGCGGTGGTGCGCAACTCCTGCGCCGAGGGCACGAAGACGCCTGCGGGCGGCGCGCGTGGCATCACCGACGAGCACGGGTGGGGCCTGCGGATCCTCTCCGAGCTGGCGAAGAGGCATGACGGAACGATGTCCGCCGAGGCCGAGGAAGGCGTGTTCACCGTCCGCGTGGTGTTCGACGTCTGCTAGGAAAACCCTGCGAAAATGTCGTTCCGGCATTTCTGTCGGGTCCCTAAGGGATACTCATAGTGGTAGAGTGGTAGTGAAGTATAACAGCACACGTGCGGAGGGGAACGCACCATGCCATCAGACCTATCGCCTGTCGCCCTAGCGCGCGTCGCCAGCGCACTGACGCTGGACGACGCGGCGACTATCACGGGAATGAGCAGGGACGGCTACGAGCAGGCCGAGAAGCGGCCGCTCCAGATGACGCTGGGGGAGTTCAAGGCGCTGTGCGCCGAGCTCAACAGCGACGGGAGGAAGGTCGTCCAAGACTGGGTCGACTCCTTCTTTGGGGTGTAAGATAAGGTACTCTAGCTGGGGTTCGTTTTCTTATTCGTCACTCGGCGCAACCTTTCCTTTGACCTATCGCGGCACATCGCCTACTGTATAGGGCCGAGGCTTGGGACCCGCGGACACGGGAGGGACATGAGCCATCGGCTGGTCATCTTCGACGACATCGAGTCGCAGGCGCGGCAGCTCCTGGAGCGTGTCGAGCGCCTTCCGCGCATCGCGGAGCTCGATCCGGAGGTCGTGTGCGACCTGACCGAGCTGCGTTCGCTGCTGCTCGCGGACGAGGTCGACATCCTCATGATGGACATCCGCATCGACAACGCGCGGACCGACGGCATCGAGTTCGTCCGTCGCAACCTACCGGCCCAGTCTCCCACGCAGGTCATCTTCGTGACCGGCTATGACACCTACCACGCCAGCGCCTACCGCGCCACCCACATGGGCTTCCTCATGAAGCCGGTGCGCCAGGACGAGCTGGAGGAGGCCGTCGACGCCGCCATCGCCAACCTCAACTCGTATGCCGAGCGACCCTTCCTGGTGAGCGTGCCCACGGGCGACAAGGTCGTCCTCCCGCGACGGCTGCGCTATGCCGAGAGCGACCGCCACAAGCTGGTCCTGCACGTGGGCGACGAGGTCATCGAGACCGCCGGGAAGCTGTCCGACCTCATTCCCAAGCTGCCCGACCGCTTTGTCCAGTGCCACAAGAGCTATGTGGTCAACATGGGCTTCATCGACGAGTTTGGTCGTTCTGACCTGCGGCTCACCACCGGTGAGCTGGTTCCGGTGAGCCAGCGGAGGCGCACGGCGGTGCGCGAGGAGTTCTTCAGGTTCATCGGGCGCGGCTTGGCTGGGGGCGGCTCGGGGACCAGCAACGAGTGATGAGCGCCCTCATCTACAACCTAGCGGGACTACCGACGGACCTTGCGAGCATCCCCCTGTTCCTTCTGCTCATCGAGCCAAGGAATCGACGCGGCTTCTCGTTGTTCGTAGCCTGCTCGTACGTCGTGCTGAGGTTCGCGCGGGGTCTTATCGGTGATGGCTTTGGCCTGCTCATCCTCCCGGTTCTGCTTTGGGCGTGCGTCCATTATGGGAGTGGGACCCTCACGAGACGCGTCCTCGGCTTCGTCCTTGGCATCGCCTTCATCAACGTCCTCATGATGCCGCCTACCATGCTTTGGGTGTCACTGTATGGGTTTGGTCCCCAGGAGGTGGCGGACCGGGTGCTGGAGTATCCGTCGTACTTCGCGTTCCAGCTGCTCATTGCCATGTACACGCTTCTTTCGCTGCAGGTGCTGCGCGTCATCGTGGGCTATGTCCGCAAGAACGCTCCTTCGCGGATCGACGTATCTGGCCTGCTGCTGCTTGCGGTGCAGACGTTGTGGTTCGTCCCCCTGTACCTTTCTGACTGGACCTTTCATACCGCGAGCGTGCCCGAGCTCATGGTGATGACCACATGCCACGTGGTGGCGTTCGCGTCGTCGATGCTCTTCGTGCGCGACGCATTGTCTGCCGTCACGGCACAGGAGGACAAGGCGCGGGCGGAGGTCCTCGTCGAGGCAGCCCGAGGTTACGAGCGACACTACCGCGAGGTGGAGCAGGCAATTGACCGTGTGGCCACGCTTCGGCATGACCTGCGCAACCAGCTGCAGGTGGTGGATGGCCTGGTGGCACGTGGCGAGACTGACGCGGCGCAGAGGCTGCTCGACGGACTGCTGGACGGTGGTGGGGGACGCCTAGGCGACGAGGAGTCGGAGACGTGCGTCCGAGTGGAGATAGCGGCAGAGGAGCACGAGGAACCTGGTGGGAAACCTCAGGCCTCGCGTTGGGGGAATCTGTGGCTGGTGGTATATCCCGCTAACGTCGCATTGTGCATCTACCTGTCCTATATGGGCCTGAGCAGGGCAGATATCAGCACCGTCGGCAAGGTGCTCTTCGTCTGCGTCGTTGTGGTTTGGGCTGCGCTCACGCCCTATCTGGTGAGGGTCGTCAGGCAGGCACGGGAGGCCGAGATGGCGCGCGTGCGCGTTCGGGCGGCTCAGGAGATGGTCGACGCACGCGTGTGGTACGGCGAGAGAATCGTGGCGGAGCTGGGGCAGGCGCGCGAGCTGGAGGCAGCGCTGCTCGCTCGGGTGCGCTCGGTACGTGATGCGCTGGCAGCGGGGGAGGAGCCTGACGGTGCATTGGCCGCGGGAGGGCCTGCCCTTCGCAAGCCGTGGTGCGAGAACCGCGCGCTCGACACGCTAATCGCCCTCAAGGCCGCGACATGCGAGGCGGAGGGAATCCGCCTTGTGTGCGAGCTCGACGTTCCCGCAGGGCTGAAGCTCTCCGACCTCGAGCTGTGCACGCTCTTCTCGAACGTGCTCGACAACGCGATTGAGGCGGCGCGCGGACTGCCCGAGGGCAGGCGCTGGGTGGACCTGGTGGCCGAGGTTCGCGCTGGGTGGCTGGTGGTCGTGGCGCGCAACAGCTGCGCGGGGGGCGGAGAGGCGGGACCCGTGGCGGGCTCCCTTTCCGACGAGCACGGCTGGGGCCTGCGGATTCTCTCCAAGCTGGCTCGGAGCCACGGTGGCGAGCTCGAGACGGAGGCCGAGGACGGCACGTTCACCTGCCGCGTGACGGCGGAGGCGTAGGGACTGTTTCTGAGCGGCTCGACCGTTAGCCGCCTGCCGGCGCTTTCATATCGTTCGTTCTTGATGCGGCATCACTTGTGTCGCTATGGCTATCGGTTGTGCTGGGGGGCATTCACCTCAAGCACCCCTTCAGATACTCATTGATAGTTGGAGAAATGCACCGTGGGACCATTGTGTCTCGCGGTGCTATGGGGCGACGGCGTGGCCGTCGATGTGTGTTTGGAGGGACCATGGGCAAGAGAGGGAAGGACGGCGCGAGCCTACCGTTGAGGTTGTTCTCGCTGCTGCTGTCGGCGATCTTGGTGGCGAGCTCGTTCCCCG
>CAMPCT010000183.1 GCA_946647055.1 uncultured Atopobium sp.
GGATGGCGCCCTTGACCTTGTCGAGGTCGGAGGCGTCCAGGTTGAGCCCCGTCGCCTTCCTGATGGCGTCCGCGACCTCGCCCGGTGCGCTCTTGACCTTCTCCACCAGGTCGGGGTGGGCGTCGAGCAGCTCGTTGATCTTGGCCTTGATGTCGTCCATGGGGCATCCCTTCTCATGCGTCGTTGGGCGGTCGTTCGTTTGACCGCTACCACCCTTCTTCCCCGCAAAGGCCATCGTCAAACCCTCGCACGACAATTTGTGATGTCGACGGGCGTACATGCTGTGAGCGAGGCGGCCAGCTGTGACTTGCGGGCGAGTTACCGCTAGACTTACTTCCAACACGTCCCCAGCTGTCACGAACAGGACAACGGCCAATGAGCGACCTGCGCAAGTACCTATGGATCGCCTTCATCTCGATGCTTCCCCTCATCGAGCTGCGTGGTGCAATCCCCGTCTCGCAGGCGCTCGGATTGCCGCTGCTGCCCTCGTACGTCGTCTGCATCATTGCCAACATGGTGCCCATACCCTTCATCTACTTCTTTGCGCACAAGGTGCTCCTGTGGGGCAAAGACAAGCCGGCGATTGGCCCCTTCTTTAGGTTCTGTCTCGAGAAGGGCGAGAAGGGTGGTCGCAAGCTCATGAAGACCGCCGGCGAGCACGGGACCTTCGTCGCGCTCTTCCTCTTTGTGGCCATCCCGGTGCCGGGGACGGGCGCCTGGACCGGCACGCTTGCCGCGAGCATTCTGGACCTGGGCTTTCGCAGGAGCATCATCGCCGTCCTCTGCGGCGTGCTCACCGCTGGCATCATCATGGGCCTCGTGAGCATGGGCTTCTTTGGGGCCGTGGGGACGCTGGGCTAGGGGGCGTCCTGACGGCTCGACCCACCCCCCTCGTGCGCGATGTTGCCCAGGTGCCCAAAACCGCCCCTGCTGGCGGCCGTTTTTGAGCAGATTGGCAACATGTGCCGAGGTGTTGGGCTAGGGGAGAGGGCGGCCGGTCGTCCGAAGTCTGCACAAGACCCGGAATACCATGCGGCCCCGACCTTTTCGGTACGCGCCAGGCCCGCGTCTGCTAAAGTATCTCCTGAGCGTGCCCAGTGGGTGCGGGCGACGTCATGTTCCGAACCTGGTCAGGACCGGGAGGTAGCAGCCATAAGGAGCCTCTGACGGGCGCCCGTTCCCGCTGGGCACGCTTGTCTTTGCCTCGATTCCCCTGCTGGCGAGCTCGCGCCGCGGCGTTACAATCGATGGCGAGGAGGTGTTCCCGTGTTCAGGATTCTCATCGTCGAGGACAACCCCGAGGAGCAGGCGACGTTGCGCGCTCACCTCGAGCGCTATGCCACGGAGCATGGCGAGGACTTCCAGATCGCCTGGCTCAAGAGTGCCGTCGAGTTCGTCGAGGGGAGCGAGACGGCAGACCTCATCTTCATGGACATCGACCTGCCGGGCATCAACGGCATGGAGGCGGCGACCCTGCTGCGCAGCTTCGACCAGCAGACCCCGCTCATCTTCGTGACCAACCTCTCCCAGTACGCCGTGCGTGGGTACGAGGTCGATGCCCTCGACTTCATCGTCAAGCCGGTCACCTACTACAACTTCTCCATGCGCATGGACAAGGCCATGCGCGTCATGCGGCGCACCGCGGGGCGCAACGTCGTCATACAGACCAAGGCAGGCATGCGCGTCATCCCCCTTGCCGAGCTCATCTCGGTCGAGGTCCTCAACCACAACCTCGCCTACCGGGCCGTGGGCTATGACGATGCGCTCGAGGTGCGTGGCAGCCTTGCCTCGATCGAGAGGGAGCTCGAGGGAGGCCCCTTCGTGCGCATCTCGAACAGCTGCATCGTCAACATGGGGCACGTGCGCGACATCCAGGGCAACGAGCTGCGCATGTCCGACGGACGGGTCCTGTACTTCAGTCGCGCGCGCCGCCGTCCTGCCATGGAGCGCATTGCCGACTACCTGGGCGGGAGCATCTGATGATCTCCCCGTTCCGCCTGCTCCGGATCCTTGACCCGGCGGTGTCGGTGGTCGAGATTGCCATTGCCATCCTGCTGTTCTGTCGCCGCCTTCCCCCGCGCGAGCACTTTGGCCGTCGGTTCGCCGTCGTCTCCCTGCTCACCGCGGCGGCGGTTGCCGTGGGCATAACCCTCGGCTACTTCATCCTTCCCACCTTCATCAAGGTGCACAACTTCGAGGTCCAGGTATTCACCTGGACGATGGTGCTGGTGCTCGCGACCCTTGCGGTGATGGGTTGCTACGAGGTATCGATCTGGACGGCACTCTTCTGCTGCTCGGCAGGCTACATCGTGCAGAACATGGCAAGCGGTCTCGCCGCGACCGTTCGTGTCCTCGTCTATGGGCCGAACATGGCCAACAGCGACGCGGCCGCCACCATCGTCTCGCACGTGATCTGCTCGATCGTCGTGTTCACGGTTGCCTACCGGGTGCTCATACACCCCATCGAGCAGAACAACCTCACCATCGTCGAGAACCGCGTCATGCTGCTCGTCATGGTGTTGGTCATCCTCGTCAACATCGTCTTTGACCTCGTCAACAAGTCCATCCTTCGTTTTGGCGTGCCCACCTACCTCATCCTGCTGCTGCGTCTCGTGCACCTGGCGCTGTGCAGCTTCACGCTCGTCATGCAGTTGGAGATGCTCTACTCCAAGCGCCTGCGCGATGACGTCCTGGCCGTCGAGCGCATCCGCGCCGAGGACGAGCGTCAGCTCAGGCTCGCGCGGGGGAGCATCGACGCGGTGAACGACCGCGTCGCGCAGATTCGCGAGCAGGTGTCGCGTCTCGAACGGTCGGGGGCTGCGGTGGACCGCGACGCAATCGAGAGGATCGAGCGGGACGTGGGCGTGTTCGACTCGGTCGTGCGGACCGGCAACGACGTCATCGATGTCATCCTTGCCGAGAAGAGTCTGGTCTGCGAGCGCGAGGGAATCACCCTCACCTGCATCGCCGACGGTGCGGCGCTTGCGTTCGTTTCGCCGGAGGACCTCTACTCGCTGCTGGGGAATGCCATCGAGAACGCCATCGACGCCGTGCGTGCCATCGACGACCCCGAGAAGCGCGCCGTCGGCCTCGTGATCCGACGGACCCCCTTCTGGGGAGGCGTCGCCATCAACGTCGAGAACTATTACGAGGGCGACCTCGAGTTCGAGGACGGTCTCCCCAAGACCACCAAGGGAAGCACCCTCGTCCATGGCTATGGCATGCGGTCGATGAGGAAGCTCGTCGAGGGCTACGGCGGCACGCTCACGGCGCGCGCGCGGGACGGCGTCTTCCACCTCAATGCGATCATCCCCGAACCACAGGGCGGTGATGACGCATGAGGCTCGTCTCGCTCTCCCTCGTGTTGTGCCTCCAGGTGCTGCTGGGCACGTTCATGTTCTCCCGGCTCCTGCCTGCACGCAGGAACTACTCCCTCCGCGCCGTCCTCAGTGCCGCGACCTTCGTGGCGGCGACCTTCCTGATCCTCATCTCGACCCAGGGGTATGCGGGGGCCCATCCGGGCCTGTGGGGGCTTGCCGTGCAGACGCTTGGGCGCGCCGCCATCATCGTGCTCTTGGCAGGTGTCGTGCTTGCCTGTCGCGATATCGGGCTATGGCCCGCCCTCTTCTGCTGTACCTGCGGTTACATCATGCGCGGACTGACGTACGGACTCGTCACGCTCTCCATCGACCTGCTGTGGGGACCCTATGCCCAGGTTCGCCTGAGGTGGATTCTCCTGCTCCTGTTGTTCTGGACCGCAATCGTCTATCCCCTGTGCGAGCTCCGCATGGGGCGAAACATCGAGGAGCACGGCACGGTGGAGATCTCCGCGGTCCCCATGCTTCTCATGACGGGCATGGTGATCGTGGTCGAGGTGGTTTTCGAGCTGGTCATCTCCGAGCTCTCGCTCTACGCCATCCCCATGAGCCGCGATGTGATCCTGCGCCTCGTGCATACGGTCGCAAGCGCGTTCATGCTCTTCATGGAGTACGAGTTGCTCTATCGGCGCAGCCTCGAGCGCGACATCGCGACGATCGGGCGCATCCGCGCGGACGGCGCGCGACAGTACGAGCTCTCGCGCGAGAACATCGACGCGCTCAACATGAAGTTCCACGACATCCGGCACCAGATCAGGCACCTGGGCGACGAGCAGGAGGAGGGGGTCGTCGACAGGGCCCTCCTGGACGAGATCGCGCGCGAGGTTCGCGTCTACGACTCCACGGTCACGACGGGCAACGATGCCCTTGACGTGCTGCTTACCGAGAAGCGCCTGGCGTGTGGACATGAGGGGATAGCCATCTCGTGCATCGCCGACGGTGCGGCGCTCGACTTCATGAACCCGACCGACCTCTATGCCCTGGTGGGAAGCGCCCTCGACAACGCAATCGAGGCCGTGCGGCTGATCGACGAGCCCGACAAGCGTACGCTCAGCCTCTCCGTGCGCAAGGGCATGGGCATGGCCTCCATCCATGTCGAGAACTACTTCGTCCACCGCGCGCATCCCAGCGATGCGGAATACAACCTCAGGGCGATGCGTGCCGTCGTGGAGCACTACGGGGGCACGATGTCGACGCGCGACGAGGGGGAGGTCTTCCACCTCAATGTGGCGCTGCCGGTGCCCGAGTAGGGAAGGGCGGCGCGTCCCTGCGCCAGCTGGTGACACAGGTCCTTGGGG
>CAMPCT010000184.1 GCA_946647055.1 uncultured Atopobium sp.
CAGGTCGGCCTTCTTGATCTTCTCGATGTTGATGCCGTCGTAGCGGATCTTGCCGGCGTTGATGTCGTAGAAGCGGGTGAGGAGGTTGGTGATGGTGGTCTTGCCTGCGCCGGTCGCGCCGACGAAGGCCACCTTCTGGCCGGGCTTGGCGTAGAGCGAGATGTCGTGCAGGATCTCGTGGTCGGGCGTGTAGCCAAAGTCGACGTGCTCGAGCACCATGTCGCCCGCAAGCGGGGTGTAGGTGACGGTGCCGTCGCCGTGGACGTGCTCCCAGACCCACTGGCCGGTGTTCTCGTGCACCTTGACCATCTTGCCGTCCACGACCTCCACGCGGTGGAGCTCGACGTAGCCGCCGTCGGCCTCGGGCTCCTCGTCGATGAGGGCGAAGATGCGCTCAGCACCCGCGAGGCCCATGACCACGAAGTTGATCTGGTGCGAGACTTGGCCGATGGAGCCGGCGAAGCGCTTGGTGAGGTTGAGGAAGGGCACGGCGACGTCGATGGTGAGGGCCATGCCGGAGAGGCAGGGGTTGGGCAGGTTGATGGCGAGGAAGAGGCCGCCCATGAGGGCAACCACCACGTAGGCGAGGTTGCCCACGTTCATGAGGACGGGGCCGAGGATGTTGCCGTAGATGTTGGCGTTCTTGGAGGCCTCGAAGAGCTCGTCGTTCATCTCGTCGAACTGGGCCTGCATCTCGGCCTCGTGCGTGAAGACCTTGACCACCTTCTGGCCTGACATGGACTCCTCGGCCACGCCCTCGGCCGCGGCAACGGCGCGCTGCTGGGCGAGGAAGAAGCGGGCCGACTGTCCGCCGAGGCGCTTCGTGAGCAGTGCCATGAAGCCCACCATCACGAGCACGACCAGAGTGAGCGGCACCGAGTACCACACCATGATGAACACGACGGACCCCATGGCGAAGACCATGGTGAGCAGGTTGGGGAGGGCCTGGCCGATGAGCTGGCGGATGGCGTCGACGTCATTGGTGTAGTAGCTCATGATGTCGCCGCGCTGGTTGGTGTCGAAGTAGCGGATGGGCAGGTCCTGCATGTGGTCGAACATGTCGTTGCGGACCTTCATGAGGGTGCCCTGGGTGACGATGGCGCCCAGCTGGCCGGTGGTGATGTTGGCGGCGAGCGCCAGGACGTAGACGCCGATGAGCGAGAGCGCCACCTGGGCGATCTCGGGTTGCGCGGCGGACCAGTCGCCCGACTGCCAGTGGTCGCCGATGATTCGGAGCGCCTTCTGCAGGAAGATGGACGGCATCGACGTGAGCACCGCCGCGATGATGATGCAGGCGATGATGGCGACGGTCGCCTTCGGGTAGTACTTGAAGACCATCTTGATGACGCGGGGGAGGGTCTTCATGGGGTTGGACGCGGCCTTGCCACGGTTCTTGTGCGCCTTCGGCATGACTACTCCACCTCCTTCCCATCAGCGTCGCCTTCGACGGACATCGCGTCCATCTTGACGTCGTGACTCATCTTGTTCTGCGAGGTGTAGGTCTCGCGGTAGATGTCGGACGTGCGCAGCAGCTCGTCGTGCGTGCCGATGGCCGAGATGCGTCCCTCGTCCATGACGATGATGCGGTCGGCGTCCTCCACCGAGCCCGTGCGCTGGGCGATGATGATCTTGGTGGTGGAGGGGATGAACTCGCGGAAGCCGGCCCTGATGAGCTTGTCCGTCTTGGTGTCGACGGCGCTCGTGGAGTCGTCCAGGATGAGGACCTTGGGCTTCTTGAGCAGGGCGCGCGCAATGCACAGGCGCTGCTTCTGGCCGCCCGAGACGTTGGTGCCGCCCTGCTCGATGTAGGTGTCGTAGCCGTCCGGGAACTGCTGGATGAACTCGTCGGCCTGGGCGAGCTGGCAGGCGCGGACGAGCTCCTCGTCGGTCGCCTCGGCGTCGCCCCAGCGCAGGTTCTCCTTGATGGTGCCGCTGAAGAGGACATTGCGCTGCAGCACCACGGCGACCTGGTCGCGCAGGGTGTCGAGGTCGTACTCGCGGACGTCACGGCCACCCACGCGCACCGTGCCCTCGGTGGCGTCGTAGAGGCGGCTGATGAGGCTCACGAGGGTCGTCTTCGACGAGCCCGTGCCGCCGAGGATGCCGATGACCTCGCCGGACTTGATGTGGAGGTCGATGTCCCTCAGGGCCGGGCGGTCGGGGACGGAGTCGTAGCAGAAGCTCACGTGGTCGAAGTCGATGGAGCCGTCGGCCACCTCGTACACGGGGTTCTCGGGGTTGGTGAGGTCGCTCTCCTCGAGTAGGACCTCGCAGATGCGGCGGGCGCTCTCCTCGCTGATCGTGATCATGACGAAGATCATCGAGAGCATCATGAGGCTCATGAGCATGGAGAAGCCGTAGGTGATGAGGGCCGAGAGCTGGCCGATCTGCATGTTGGCGCCGGCGCTCGAGACGATGGCGCGGCTGCCGAAGTAGATGACGAAGGTGTAGATGGTGTCGATGGCGAGCGTCATGAGCGGGCCGTTGAAGGCGAGGATGCGCTCGACGTAGACGAAGTCGTGGTAGAGCGTGCCCGAGGCGCCCTCGAACTTCTGCTTCTCGTACTTCTCGCGCACGAAGCTCTTGACCACGCGCATGCCCGAGACGTTCTCCTCGACGGAGTCGTTGAGCGCGTCGTACTTCTTGAAGATGCGGCGGAAGATGGGCATGACGTAGAGGGCGATGCCGAAGATGCCCACCGCGAGCAGCATCGAGACGAACACGTAGATCACGGCCATGCGGCCGCCCGTGATGAACGCCATGATGATGGCGAAGGTCAGCATGAGCGGGGAGCGCGCTGCCGAGCGAATGATTTGCAGGTAGGCGTTCTGGACGTTCTGGGCGTCGGTGGTGAGGCGCGTCACGAGCGAGCTCGTGGAGAAGCGGTCGATGTTGGAGAACGAGAAGGTCTGGATGTTCTCGAACATGTCGTGGCGCAGGTTGCGCGCGAAGCCCGTGGAGGCGATGGACGCCGTGACGCCCGCGACGCCGCCGCAGGTGAGCGACAGCAGCGCCAGGACGATGAGGATGAGGCTGTAGTGCCAGATCCGGTCCATGCCCGCGCCAAGGTTGAGCTCGTCGATGAGCTGGGCGGTGATGAAGGGGATGATGCACTCGATGACGACCTCGCCCGCCACGAGGAAGGGCGTGACCAGCGAGAGGGTCTTGAACTCGCGCACACTCGAGAACAGGCGCCTCATGACCTGGGCAAACGTGAGGTCGGGCATGACGGTCTGATGCGCCTCTGCGCGCTCCTCTGCGGCGAGCGCGGCAGCGCGCTGCTCCGGGGTGAGGTTCTCGGGAAGCTTGTCGCTCATGCACACACCTCCCTTTCGTTCGAGGTTGCGCAGGTGGCCTGCGCGATGGACTTCCAGTGGTCGGCGACGCGGTCGAGAAGCGACAGGAGCTGCCCGCGCTCGTCGTCGGTGAGGCAGGCGAGGGACGCGGTCTCAAAGCGGTCGCGGTCCTCGACGTAGGCCTTTGCCTGCTCGCGGCCACGGGCGGTGAGTCGCACCTCCTGGAGGCGGCGGTCCTCCTGCGAGCGCGTGCGCTCGATGAGGCCGTCGGCCTCGACCTTGGCGAGGACCTCCGAGAGCGAGCCCGACTTGATGTCGAGGTGCTCCTGGAGCTCGCGCTGGGTCATGTGGCCGTCGTGGCAGGCGAGGTAGGTGATGATGTGCTTCTGGCCAGAGCGGCCACCTGCGGCATAGTGCAGGTATCGGCCAAAGAAGCCGAGGTCAAAGAGGACCTTGTGCTCCGTTGACCACTCGTCCGGACGGACGAAGTCTGGGTCTTGTCTCATACGTGTCCCTTCGTAGGTTCCGAGGGAGAGTATGGGACTTGGACAGACAATGTCAAGGTACCTTACTAATCTTCTCGGTACCTTGACATGAGACGCTTGGGGACGGTGAGACAGCTGGGGACGGTTCTCAACTGTCTCATTCGAAATTGGGAATGAGACAGTTGAGACCCGTCCCCAGCTGTCTCACCAACTGTCTCACCCGATGGTGTCGAGGAGAAGCGAGGTCACGAGGTCGGGGACGTGCTTGGGAAGCGAATGGCCCTGTCCGGGCACGATGACGAGGCGTGCGTTGGGAATGGCGCGGGCGATGGCCACGGTCTCGTCGTCGCGGATCACGTCGAACTCCCCGGCGACGACGGTGACCGGGCAGGTGATGCCCGCAAGCGAAGATGCGTCGATGTGCGGCTCGTCCAGCATGAGCTGGAGCAGGTCGGCCGTCGCGGCCGCCTCAGCGGGGGTGGGAGTGAGCAGGTCCGCGTCCACGTCCTCGCCCCATGCGTGTCCGGCCCAGGCGCGCAGGGTAGCAATCGTCCCCTCGAGGTCCCAGTCGTCATCGATGACGCCCTCGGGCGTGAGGTTGGCCCCCAGCGCGGTGACCGAGAGGACCCGCTCGGCATAATCGCGAGCTAGCAACAGCGCCTCGATGCCCCCGTCCGAGAAGCCCAGCACATGGGCGGCCCGTACGCCAAGCGCATCGAGCGTGGCAACCGCGTCCTCGGTGAGCAGCTCGTAGGTGAGCCGTGAGCTGCCGAGCGTGGACCTTCCCTGGCCGCGCGAGTCGAGCGCGACCACCCAGAAGCCCCTCTCGACCAGCGCGTCGATGGTGGGGCCAAAGATCCCGTGCTCCTCGCCGTTCCCATGGGC
>CAMPCT010000185.1 GCA_946647055.1 uncultured Atopobium sp.
CCCCCTAGAAGATGCGGCAGTATGACTCGTAGTGGTCGGGCGTATAGAAGATCATGCCGTTGTCCGAGTAGACCAGGCGCTCGGCGCCGCGATAGCCGCCCTCGTAGTTGATGTCGCACTCGTACCACTGGTCGTAGTACTCGCCGGGCATGACGGCCTCGTCGTTGTGCCAGCCCCCGCCGCCGATGGACATGCCCGGCAGGACCTCCCAGAGGTTGCCCTCGGAGGCCTCCCAGCCGGCGTTGCGTGCCTTGGTCTTGCTCACGAAGTTAGGCGGCACGGTGCCGTAGGTGTGGATGTAGAGCGCGACCTCCTCCATGGAGGTGTACTCCCCGCCCCTCTTGACGCGCACGTCGGACGGCACGCCCACGGGCTCGCCGTAGACGTAGACGTCGTCCGGGTCCACGCCAGTCTGCGCGGGATAGAAGACCAGCTCGTAGGCGTCGGTTGTGCTTGGGGTGGGCTCGGGCTCTGGATCAGGCGTTGGTTCGGGCGTAGGCTCGGGCTCGGGGTCCGGAGTCGGCGTGGGCTCCGGCGTCGGTTCCGGCTCGGGCGTGGGCTCGGACTCCACGACGGGCGTGGGCTCGACGGTTGGCGTTGGCTGCGCCTGCTCGCCGCGGATGTAGCCCACGAGAAACGCGACCACCAACAGCGCCGCTATCGCGACGTACTTCCAGACCTGGTTCTTCCTCATGCTGACCTCCTAGGGTCAGTATACCCGGCGGCCGGGTAAGAAGGCGCTGCGCATTCGTTTGCTTGCCGAGAGGCCCAGAGCAGACATCTCACAGTCCCAATTTCCGTGCCTCTTGGCAAGCAGCGCCGTAAGGGATCCGACAACCCCTCAGACCAGGTCCGTCCACTCCTGCGAGGCGTGGAACAGGTTGGTCACATATACGACGCTCTCAGCGTCTTCGACCTCGTCGCCCAACATGGTCACCCGAAAAGAACAACGGCGCAGCCCCGTAGATTCAGGAGCTGCGCCATAACCAAGAGCTCAATGTCGGGTAACATCCGCGCCGCATCTCTTGAGGAGCGGACTGAACCCCCTATGACATCGCGTCAAGCTTGGCGTTAATCATCTCGCGATACTCGTCAACGACCCAGGGGCGACGGAGGTCGAAGGTGAAGGCGTCCTTGAGGGCCTTAATCGTCATGGCCTCGGACTCGGCGGCCAGGATGGCGACGTTGGAATCTGCCTGCGCGGCGGCCTGGCTGGAGTGGCTCTGTCCGGGGAGCAGGTGGAACTCGACGCAGACGTTCGCCGCGAGCAACTTCTGGATGAGCTCGATGCAATAGTCGCGGTCGGGGTCGAGTAGCAGCCCATCCGGGTTGCGGGGCCCTCTCGTCTCGTCGCATCGCACCGTGCAATTGACACGAACTCGCTTTGGGACTTCTCGCCATCAGGCGTTATACCAATGCGTACTGAGTTTGTGTCGGTTAGACAGCGGGGTATCGGCGGACGGCGCCCGCATGACGTATCATCATGGCATCCCCAACCAGCGGAGGTACCCATGCGAGCACGACCGGGACGGCAACGCATAATCGATGCCTATGTCGAACTCCTTGGCGAGCGCGGGAGCGCGGACTTCCCGCTCAAGCTGCTCATCTCGCGCGCGGACGTGCACCATACGACCTTCTACAACAACTTCCGCGACTTCGATGACGTCGCCGAGCAGCTCATGGAGGAGTTCCTGCAGGCTGCACGCTCGGTGTGGGAGCAACTCCACGGAATGCGGTCTGTTTCGGCGGAGGTCTCGTCGGACGTCTCCTCCGCCTCCATCTCGTTCGTCTCGGAGCACAGAGAGGCCTTCTACGCATTGCTCGCAAGTGATCTTGCCGGCGAGTTCAAGCAGCGCTGGATCCAGGCCATCGAGGACGAGTTTGCCCTTTACGAGCTTGTGCTATACAGCTCAGACGGCTCCCCCGCCAACCTCACGCCGACCGAGCTGGGCTACCATATCCATGCCCTCGCCTACTGCACGGTAGCCTTCCTCGAACGCTGGTGCAAGGGAGGGTTCGCCGAGACCCCGCAGGAGATCATCGCCCTCATGAAGCGCTGCATGAACCTCTCCACCGAGAAGGGCGAGATGCGCTACGTGGGGCTGTTCGCTCGTTAGCCTCTACAAAACAGCCCTTTTCTTCGGTTGTCCCAGCTCAGATGCTTCCGCACAATGTAGCTAAGCACGTCAGGCATGGGCGCCCACTGCCGCACAATTCGCTTTCGGAACAAACCCGATGGAGGAATCATGGCAGACCATGTCCAGAGTTTCACAACGAGGAACAGCCAGAGGCTCGAGCGCGTCTTCGACGTCGATGACGCAAAGTGGGCCCATCCCTCTGCGCGCGGCGCCTGGGCCAACAAGATGGAAGACGCCGGGAAGATGTACGACCTCTCGTACGGCATCGAGGAGAAGATCGCCTGGAACGACGAGACCCAGAAGATGTACGAGTCGTTCCTCCCGGTCTTCGACGAGAACGCCCCGTGCACCCACGAGGTCGTCATGGCGCCGGGCTGTCCCGAAGAACCCGAGGTCGAAGTGCCCCTGCACGTCGTACTCCCCAAGGCGCGTAAGGATGGGGAGAAGATTCCCGTCCTCATGCTCATCGCAGGTGGGGGCATGGTCACCGTGTCGCCGCTCATCGGGCACCTCAAGCCCATCATGCACTACCCCGAGGCCGTGGGCTGCGCCGTCGTCTCCCCGCACTACCGCACCGCTCTCTACGCCCCCTACCCCGCCGCCATCAACGACCTCCACGCCGCCTTCCAGTGGATCCTCGACAACGCGGACGCCTACGGATTCGACACCGACCGCATCGTCCTCTCGGGCGTGAGCTCGGGCGGGGCGCTCGCCTGCTCGCTCCCCTTCCGCCTCATGCGCTATGGCATCTTCAACGTCCGCGGCGTCCTCGCAGAGGAGCCCCAGACGGACGACCGCGAGTTCCTCCCCAGCGCGCAGATCGTCAACACGCCCTGGGACGGCGTCGACGACCACGGCGGGCTTCGCATGTGGCTCGGGAACAACCACGGATCCGGCAGGATCGGCCCCGAGGCGATGGCCAACCACGCCACGGTGAACGACTGCATCGGCTACCCGCCCCTCATCATCCACACCGTCGAGTTCGACCCGGACAGCGACTTCAACCGCCAGTTCTACGGCAAGGTCAAGGAGGCGCGCTCCTACGCCGAGTACCACTCGTGGGGCGGCATCGGCCACGCCGGGTTCTACATCGCGCCGCAGCTCGCGGAGGTCTACGACGTCGTCGTCCAGAACAACATGAGGACCCTCTTCGAGAACGACCTGCGCAGGCCGTGGGTGGTCGAGGAGTACCGCGACTCCGTCAGCAGCAGGTTCGCCGGTCTCGCGTAGCGCCGATCGCCCAGCCAATCCCGTCATTCGTCGTCCATTTGGAGGCAACCATGCAGCTCGACACCAATAACCTGGAAGTCCTGGACACCTTCGTCGGCACCGTCGTCGACCCCGGCCGCATCCTCAACATCTCCGACAGCAAGTGGGGCCACCCCGAGGCCAACGCCGCCTGGTACGCCGACCCCAACCTCAACGCGTGCACCAAGATCTACGCCCCCGACACCCCGCAGCAGGAGCGCGAGGAGATTGCCGACCAAACTCAGGCCTGGCTCGACAACATGTTCGCGACGCAGGAACACACCTGCGACATCGAGGAGGTCGAGGTCCCGGGATGCCCCGAGGAACCCGACACCCCCACCAAGGTGACCGTCATTCGCCCCAAGGGCATGGACCGCTCCAAGAAGAACAGGGTCCTGTTCTTTGTCCCCGGCGGCGCGCTCGTGTGCAATTGCCTGGCTGCTGCGCGCGTCGAAGAGTGGGCCGAGCTCTTCGATTGCGCTGTGGTGGCCCCGTTCTACCGCTTCGCCCATCAGGCGCCCTACCCCGCCGCCATCAACGACATCCACGCCGTCTACAAGTGGGTGGTCGACAACGCAGACGAGCAGGGCTTTGGTGCCGACAAGGTCGTGATCGTCGGAAACAGCTCGGGCGGTCACCTCGCTCTGAGCACGACGTTCCGCCTGCGCCGCTACGGCTACTCCCCGCGCGGCATCGTCCTGCATGCCCCGCAGACGGACTTCTCCGTTGGCGACGGTTCCCGCGCATTCTTCTCCGGAACCTATGACACCTTCCAGCAGAACAACTCCCTGCGCCTGTGGCTTGGGCCCAACGCCGCAAGCCCTGCGATTGGCCCGGAGGCGCTGCCGAACCACGCGACGGTGGAGGACTGCATCGGCTACCCGCCCGTGTTCCTGCACACCGGCGAGCTCGACCCCGACAGTACCGCCAACCTGCACTTCGTCGAGACCCTCAAGGCCGCGCACGTTTTTGTCGACTACCACATGTGGGGCGGCGTCATGCACACCTGCTCACACTGGGACTCGCTCATGCATGACCAAGCAGCGGAGCCTAGCGATCTTTCCAAGCTGTTCTACGAGGTCTTCAAGAAGAACATCAAGGACGCCTTCCAGTACGACCTGCGCCGTCCCTGGACCGAGTAAACAGCCCAGCCAGCCAGCCAGCTAGCTTAAGTGGGCCGCGCGGCATCTCTGTCGCGCGGCCTTTTCGAAAACTACCGAGCAACTACCCCAGATAACAGCTTTCATGACTTGCCAACTGGGATAACGTTTGCGGT
>CAMPCT010000186.1 GCA_946647055.1 uncultured Atopobium sp.
GCGATGTCGAGCAGCCACGGCACCGATACGCCGGCGGCCAGCGAGCAACGAGCGATGTTCTCGTCGGACATGTAGCGTTTGCCCATCACCCACTTGCTTATGACGCTCGGGTCCCTAATGCCCATGGACTCGGCGAGTGTTTCGCGCGTCCACTCCCTCCCCTTGCCGTAGAGCGTCTGTAGGTGCTTCTTGGGTCGGTATCTGCCGAGGACGTTGCGAGGGTCACCGTATAGACGCCACTCGGGCACCGGCTTTTCGCGATTCTTCTCGTTCTTTTCGTCTGACATAGTGGATCCTCCAACTTGGGATGGCGTGGACGTCGTCACCATCAGCGCCTGCGCATGACGCCGGTCATCGCAACCATGCCGCGGGTCTTTGCGTCGGGCATGGCGTCGGCGTAGATGTCCAGCGTGATGCTCACCTTGGAATGCCCCAGGATCTTGCTCACGACCTCCACGTCGACCCCCTCGTGAATCGCCTGGGTGGCGAACGTGTGGCGCAGGTCGTGGAACACAACGCGGCGCCCCTTGATGCCGCGGAGGTCGTTCCCCTGGGCGAACGCGCGCCAGCTCCTCGATAGCACGGTCGGGTGCGTGTACTTGCCGTTGACGTCGCCGCACACGTAAAGCTCGAGCGGCGGAAGGCCGTTTGTGGCCTCGAGGTCGGCGCCCTCCGCCTCCATAGCCCTCGCCTGCTGCTCTCGCCGCGATACGAGAAGGGCCCGGAGGTCGTCGTTCAGCGGGATGATGCGGTTGCCGGCCTTGGTCTTGGGCTTGGCCTCTATGAAGGTGTTCCCGTAGCGCGATAGGACGTTCTGCACGTGGATCGAGCCGGTCGGGAACAGCTTTGAGCCCTCGAGGTCCACGTCCTTCCACCTAAGCCCGCACACCTCGGCCTCGCGCATGCCGGTGAGCAACGAGAGCTCCACGCACACCATGAAGTCGCTCGGGTCGCCTTGGGCGTTGGAGCGGTCGATGAGCATGTTCAGCAGGTCGAGGCTGGAATCGTCCAGTGGGTTCGGGTCCGGTTCCGCCGGCCTCGGCGGGTCCTTCCGCTTGCGAGGAAAGCACGCCACGAACATCTCGGCGTCCATGTCGCCACACTGCACTGCGAACTCGCAGGCGTTCTTGAGGCAGTGATACGCGCGGTTGATAGTGCCTCCGGACCTGCCCATCCCCTCGAGCTCCTTCTGCCACGACTTGACGATCTCGGGCGTCAGGTCGCGCAGCTTTGTGTCGCCCAGCAGCTTGTCGATGCTCCGGATGCCGTACTTGTAGTTGTCGAGCGTCGACCGGGCGATGCCGGTGGGGTTGCTTTCCGACTTGATCGTGCGTGAATTGATGAACGCGTCGACGTACTCGTATACGGTTGAGTCGGCGGTGACGCCGCCCAGCTCCGCGCGGTCCGCTGCCATCTTCGCCTGCCGTGCGTCGCTCTCCGCCCTCTCGCCCTCTTCGATGAGCTGCTGCCGCCACTCCTTGAGCGCCGCATGAGCTCCGTCGCTCCCCTGGTTAGGCTTCGCCTTGGTCGGCGCGAGAATGGCCGCCCGGATGGTGCGCCCGTCTGCCGTCTTCTTCGGGTAGTCCTTGAGGGCCTTGCTCCTGCACTTCCACGGGCTGCCGTCGTCGCTCACCTTGATGAGCGCCTCCCAGTGCCCGTGCTCCTTGCCGTCCTTGCCAGTGCGCACCCTGTAGCGCACGGTGCCCTCGCTGCATCTCCTGCTCATGTGATCTACCTCCTAGCGCGTGCCCACCATGGTGTCCACCATATGCCCACCAACTGGCACCAAGAGAATCATATCACAAGAATCCGCAAGAATTCGCAGATATCAGCATATGCGCAGGTATTGTCATGTATTGATGTCGTGCCTAGTCGCCATCATTCGCATGTATCCGTGAGCTGTAACGTTCTGGGGGTCAAGGGGTCGCTGGTTCGAATCCAGTCCACCCGACCAGAATTTCCGCAGGTCAGGGCATATGTGCTCTGGCCTGCTTGCTTTTTGCCCACCATATGCCCACCGTAGCGCCCACCATGGATGCGAGGGGAGCAGGTTCTCGTCTCCTCGATGTGGTACTCGGGACGTTCGCAGTATGGCGAGAATTTGCGGCATGCCCCCCTACCCTGACCACACAATCTTCGCGAAGTGGAACGGCGTGGGCAGGTTGGAATGTGTGCGAGGGCACATCGAATACGGGTTTCCCAAAAGAAGGAGCCCGCCACCAGCATGTGCCGGCGACGGGCTCGTCGTGATCTGCTCCACGGACTACTGCTCGCCAGTCGGGAGCCCTCCATGGGCCCGCGGGTTGTCGTCCAGCAGCATGCTCTCCTTGTTCGCCACCCGGGCCGACATGTACGTGAGGCCGCTGTCCGACATGCCGAGGTAGTTCTTGGCCAGGAAGATGAGCGCGGTCCGGTCGCCGGTGTTGGCGAGCTCGAACAGCCGGCGCCTAAGCGCGGCGCGCCCCGCCCCGCTGTAGTGGGCGAACGCCTCGGACCACGTGGGGGTGTCGGGCAGGTTCTCCGCGATGAGCCGGTCCAGCGTCCTCGGGTCCAGGGACATGATGGAGCACACCTCGCCCTTGGTGCAGAAGATCGCGCAGAGCTTGGTGAACTGCTCCACGTCGGACTGGGACCACTCCCTCATCGGCCTGCCCATGGCCGCCACCCCCTCGGGGTCTCGTCGAAGTTCGGAAGCTGGTCGAACCACTCGCGGTAGAAGTCGCAGAGCGAGGTGTCGACGGTGATGCACGTCTGCTCGCACCTCGGGTTGGTGTCGACGTTGGCGGAGCTCTCCACCACGGCGTCGTACTCGGAGCCGTAGCACACCATCACCTTGGCGTGGGTGCGGCACCTTAGCACCCTGCCCCCGCACCTCTCGGCGGTCCTCGCAAGCGTCTTTCGGATCTCGCGGTAGCGGCTGTGCGTCTTGAACACCTCGCCCACCACGTAGTCGATGCGCCCGACGATGCCGCGCTCCACCCAGCGGTCGACCTCGTCGGCGTCCGTCTGGGCCATGCACCACGTGGCAAGTATCACGTAGTCGAGGCGCTGGTCCTGCGCGATGTGACGCAGGAACGTGAGGGAGTCCACGTCGCCGTAGCTCACGACGTGGTAGGCGACGCCGGGCTCGAGGTGCCAGTCGAGGGCGTCTGAAAGCGCCTGCTCCGACAGGAGGCGCATCTTGCGGTGCGTGCTCATCGTCTTCAGCACACTCACGGTGCGGATGGCGCCGGGGTCTGCGGCGCTCTCCACGTCCTCGTCACGGTCCGACACGGTCGTGCCGAGGTCGAGGTCTAGGTCTAGGTCAAGCTGCGGTAGGTCGAACAAGATGGAGCTCCTTTTTATAGAGGTGGAAATTGGTCCCAGCGTGGCAGCGGCAGCGTCCGAGGCGGCCCACAGCACGCCAAAAAACGCTCCCGGAAATGGGCCGCGTGGAAATCGGCACTGGGCCCATGGGAGGGCCGTGCATGGGGGGAGGAGGTGACCCGCCCCCCTGCCGCGAGGGCCCGAAGATGGCGATCATCACGCCGGGGTCGTTGCGAGCTCGAGCACGTCGTCG
This sequence comes from uncultured Atopobium sp., assembly GCA_946647055.1. The sequence continues at coordinate 3,560 of CAMPCT010000186.1, forward strand.
GCGCTCACGTGGTACGCCGCGCACATGCGCGCGAGGGAGTCGGCCCTCATGCGCTTGGGGATGCCGTCCCGCTCCATCCGCTCGATAGACGTGGCGCTCACGCCGATGATGTCCGCCGCCTGGTCGACGCCCAGGCCCGCGACGCTGCGGGCGTCCCGCAGGTATGCCGCGCTCGCGTTGGGCGATGTTACAAGTGTTACATGCATGGTGTATACTCCTTCTAGGTGCGAACCCATGCGCTCCTCCCCTCAGACGGCGCTCGCCGTGCCACGTCGGCACGTCGGGCGCGTCGTCGTCACTGCGCGGGAGGTCGGTGCGCGGGAGGTTCGTTCGCGCGCTCCATGGGTTCACACGAGTTTGGAAATGGCCTCCTCGATGCCCGCGTCGAGCTCCTCGAGGCGCCGCAGGAACTCGTCGGCGGTGACAACGGCGCTGTCGTCGAGGACGGCGTCCTTCGCGGCCTGCCTGCGCACGAACGCGACGGCGGACCTCACGGACTGAAAGTAGTTGCCGGTGAGGTGCCACTTGGGCGCGGTGCCGCCCTTGCGGTTGTTGCTGCTGGCGACGTGGTAGTGCTCGGTCACGAGGTTGTGGGGGTCTGCCTGGCGGATGCGCCAGTCCCCGATCACGATGGACAAAGTCGGGCTCCTATTCCTCGGTGTCGTAGTCGATACCGGCGGCGTCGAACGCGTCGGCCACGTCGGGGACGATGCGCTTCAGCAGGTGGCCGGCGATTACGCAGAGCCGGGCGCCGTCGTCCCTGAACATCTCCCCGCCCTCGTTCGACGTGCCGTGCGTGATGAGCACGTCCGAGAGCACGCGGAGCACGTCGGGCACGCCCGGGTCGGGCTGTGCCAGGAGGCCTTGCCGGTCCAAGGCCTCGCGGACGATCGCCTCGTCGACGGCCAGCTCGCGGGCGAGCGACGCCGCTTCGGCGTGGGTGATGGTGTGTGTGTAGCTGTGACGATATCCCATGTCTGTCTCTCCTTCTTCGTGTCTGTCATTCGCCCGGGACGTCCCAGGCGATGCCGGCGCCGTCGATGACGCGCTCGAGCCCGTAGGCGTCCAGCAGGTCGAACGCCTCGCGGAT
>CAMPCT010000187.1 GCA_946647055.1 uncultured Atopobium sp.
TTTCTGCATCCCTCTAGTCTAGTCGAACATTGGCAAAACATATGTTCCAATTTCTTTCACCACAGCCGCTGCAAACCATGTTCGGCCAAAGACGCACAGCCGCAGGTCGAAGTACTTCCGTACGACGGCACTAGTCAACTTGTACCCCACCATCTACCATATGAATTAATACACATGTTCTATTTACGCTGAAAGGAGACGTACATGGCAATCAAGCGTCGCGAGGACCTCGGAATCACGGATGACTACATGTTCGGCTCGGTCATGCTCGACACAAGCATCTGCCGCGAGCTCATCGAGGCCGTCCTCGGCGAACCCGTCGGCAAGGTCGAGCTGCACGAACGCCAGCGCCTCGTCGAGCCCCGCCGTTCGGGCAGGGGCATCAGGCTCGACGTGTACCTCAGCGGAAGCGATGACATCGCCTATGACGTCGAGATGCAGACGTCGTCGCACGCGGGGTTCGAGAGAAGGTTGGGCTATTACCGCTCCGCACTCGACATCGACGCCCAGGGAAGGGGCTCCGAGTACGACAAGATGCGCGGCATCGTCCTCATCTTCTTCACCACGTTCGACCCCTTTGGCGCTGGGCTCAGGCGCTACGACTGCGAGACCATCGTCAAGCAGACCGGAGGACACCTCGACGATGGGTCCCGCATCGTGCTTCTCAGCTCCAAAGGCACCCAAGGTGAGGTCGATCCACGCATCGACTCGTTCCTCAGGTATATGGAAGATGCTACGATGCATACAGATGACTTCACCCGCAGGATCGACCGGGAAGTGCAGAGGTTCCGCGATAGCGACGATTGGTACGGTGAGTACATGAACTTCCAGCTACGAATGGACGAGGCACTCGCGGAGGGTCGTGCCAAGGGCCTTGAGCAAGGCCGCGCAGAGGGTCGTGCAGAGGGTCGTGCAGAGGGCCTCGAGGAGGGTCGTGCGGAGGGTCGCGCAGAGGGCCTCGAGGAGGGCAAGGCGGTAGGGCGCGAGACAACCGAGGATCTCTATGCCCGCCTTGCCCGGGCACTAGAAGAGCACGGCCGCTCTGACGAGCTCATGATGGCCGTCACCGATGCCGAATACAGGGCGAAGGTTCTCTCCGAACTCAATCTCACATGAGTTCGTGCTCCGCACGGCTCCTTGTTCCGCCGCCTCGGAACACCACGTTCCATTTGCTCTTGCCGACACATACCAGGAAGGCTTTCAGGCCAAGATGACAAGCAGCTTCGTGACAAGGGCAACTGGCAGCAGACGACGCCTCCAAGGCAGTTGACGATTGGAATGGTGAGACATTTGGGCACTGCTTGCCTCCTCCCCCGTGCGTCCGCAAGCTCGCTCGGAATCGACGAGGCGCGCATCCTCGCGCTGCCCGACACCGCCAAGGAACGCGGGGTACGCATGCGCTCGCTCATGGTCGCCCGCCATGGGAAGGTTGGTGTCGAGCTGTTCTGGCAGCCCCTCCTGCCCAACGACCTCGTCCGCACGCATTCGGTCACCAAGAGCGTCGTCGCCATGGCGGCAGGGTGTCTCGTCGATGACGGACTTCTCTCCGAGGATGACCTCGTCCTCGACCTGCTGCCCGAGTACCGGGCGCTCGTCGATGACCCCATGGGCAGGCTCGGGCGCATGCGCGTGCGGCACCTGCTTTCCATGACAAGCGGACACCTCGCCGAGCCGCCCAAGCAGGGCGTGGACGACGAGCTGCTCGCGTTTCTCCAGACCCCCATGGACGCCGAGCCCGGTGAGCGCTTCTTCTACACCTCCGCCGGGGTCAACGCGCTCTCGGTCATCCTCGAGCGCACGGGTGGCACCAGCCTGGAGGACCTCCTTCGAAAGCGCGTGTTGGGCCCCATCGGGGTGACCCGCTTTTCCATGGAGCGCTGCCAGTCCGGGGCCGGCAAGGGCTCGGGAGGGCTCGCCCTCACGATCGAGGACATGTGCCGCGTGGGACAGCTGCTTCTCCAAGGCGGACGCTGGGAGGGCCGACAGGTCATACCGGAGGCATGGACGAGACGCATGGGCTCGGTCGAGGTGGAGGTCCCCCTCATGGCGGCACCCGCTGCCTGGGCGGGCCTGCGCCAGGGCTATGGCCTTCTCGCGTGGGGCTGCCCCGACGCCGGGGCGCGCGTGCTCTATGGCCTCAACGGGCAGTTCGTGGTCGTGTTGGATGACCTGGACGCCGTGATCGTCACCGCAGCGGCGGAGCCCGAGGCGGGGCGCGTCCTCGACCTCGTGTGGGACCTCGTGGTGCCGACCCTGCGCGACGGGAACGCATCGAGTGACCCCCCATGCCTGCCGCCCGCCATGGTGACGACGTCCCATGGCCCCTGTCCTTCCCGTCATGCGCTTTGCCCCGATGTGGCGCGACCCCTATGGGAGGGGGCAGACGGCACCGCCCTCACGCTTCCCCAAAACCACGAGTCGCTCGTGCCCGAGGGCTTCCTGCGCCACGTCTACACCACGTCCGCCCAGGAGGAGGCGCGGACGGGCATCGCCCGCCTCGTTCTCTCGTGGGATGGGCGCGACGCATCCCTCTCCTTCGATGAGAGTGGCATCATGGGTGCCATCACGCTGGGAACCTCTGATTCGCCCAGACGCAGTACCCTTGTCACCATGTGGGGTGACTTCGATGTCATCGCAGCGGCGGCATGGACGGACGAGCGGACCCTCGAGGTCTGGCTCCAAATCGTGGGCAGCGAGTACTGGCAACTGGTCACGATCGGACCGTCTGGCCTCGAGCGTCATGTCTCCTTCCAGAACGGCCCCGCGAGGGACGGGATGGGTCCCGCAAGGACGTACGACGTGACGGAGTCACGCCAGCTTCCCGTCACTCCGCGACGTCCCGTGCGTAGCTGATAGCCCGTGCGAGCGCTATCTGCTCCATCTGCTCGGGCACGCGCCAGTCGAGCCCGCAGGCCTTGGTGACCTGGCCCAGGCGGTAGCGAACCGTGTTGGGGTGGGTGTCGAGTGCCGCCGCCGTCTCGTTGACGGACCTCCCATGGCCCAGGTATGCCTCGAGCGTCTCCATGAGCTGGGCGTTGTTCTCCGCATCGAAGTCGCGCAACGGCCCCAGGATCGCGTCGGAGAAGGAGCCCATGGCCCGAGACGCCACATGCGGGAGCAACACGCGCAGGACCCCGAGGTCCGCATGGCGCACCGCTCCCCCACCGGATTCCGCGGCAATCCGGGCAGCATGCACCGCCTCGAGGACCGCATACCCAAACTCACCCAGGTCGTGGTGGAGCTCGCCCTGGCCCACTGGCCCCGTGACCTCGCGGTCGAGCACCTCCGCCCGCAGGACGTGCGTCGCAGCATCCGCCTCGGCGCCTCCCACGGAGTCTCCGGAGACCACGACGAGCAGTCCGTCGTCGAAGGCGCACAGCAGGTTCCCGGCGCCAAAGAGCGCGCTCCTGCGGTAGCTCGCCTCGAACCCTGCGAGGACCTCCTGGGTGATTCCGTCCACGACCGGCGCATACAGCACGACATACTCCTCGCCCAGGGACGGGTTGAGCCTGAGCGCGTGGTCGCGGACTGTACGCGGGTCGTCCCGCTCGAGCAGCAGGGCGTCCAGCTCGTGCTGGGCATAGGACGAATCCTCGAGTTCGCGCACATGGGTCCCCACGTCGATAATCACGTTGTCGAAGAAGAGGTCGTCGGTGGTGACGATCATGACGGGGAGGTTCCGCGCGTTGGCGTAGCGGAGGGCGGCATCTGGCACCTCGAGGTGGAACACGTTCTTGATGACGAGGCCCGAAGCTCCCACCGAGACGAGATACTTGACCGCGTCGGTAATCAGGTAGGGATTGTCCCTCGCATAGAGGAAGGTCGAGAGCACGAGCTGGCCCTCGTAGAAGTTGGTCCTCTGGTAGTGCGACTTGAGACCCGGCACCAGCTCGTAGTCGAGTATGCCCACCTCGCCCACGGTCCGGGAGAGCCCTCCCCTGCCGGCGACGAGCCGTACGGACGACACGTAGGTGTTGAGGAAGTCGGAGACCGTGTAGAGCATGGCAACCACCTAGACATACAAACAATATCCAGCCATCTGTTTTGTATTCTAAGATAACTTCTTGTCATGATGAGCGTGATTATTCACATCATGACGCCTGTTTGCGCCCGATTCATTGTTCTGTCCGACAACAATTCACCCTTGGCAGAGACTGCCCCATGGGCATACAGTTGCCTCGTCAGGAAAGAGCCCCACCGGCATGGCGTATTGGAGGAAAGCATGTCACAGGTCCGCGTCCTCTCGGCTCAGGACATCCAGCAGGTGTTCACCATCGCAGACGCCCTCGAGGCGGTCGAGGAGGCCTACCGTCAGAAGGCCGAGGGCACGGGCGTCGCGTGGCCCATGGTCTACGCCGCCTTCGAGCCCGGTGTCGCAGACATGGACATCCGCTCGGGCGACCTCTCAGGCAGCGGCCTCTTTGGCCTCAAGCTCACCGCCTGGTTCTCGAAGAACCCCGCGAACAGCCTCCCCGAGATCTTCGGCACCACCCTCATCTGCGACGACACCACCGGCGAGCCGGTCGCGCTGCTCAACGCGAGCGCCATCACGGGCCTGCGCACCGGAGCTGCGGCCGCCCTGGGCATCAAGTGGCTCGCACGCAAGGACGCGAGGAGGCTCCTCGTCGCCGG
>CAMPCT010000188.1 GCA_946647055.1 uncultured Atopobium sp.
GCGGGCTTTGGCAGCTCGTGCGCGAGCTCCAGCAACCGCTCATGGACGACGGGGAATAACGACGCCACAGGTCGCGTGCGCACCGCTGGCATACAATCGGGTGTGCAACCAACACGAAGGACGTGCGCGATGACCAGCAGGAAGAGATCGGCGATGCGACGCGAGCGGGAGGAGTTCCGCCAGTCGCTGGAGGCCAGCGACCTGGGCGACCTCTTCGCACGCGAGGAGCGGTTCCGCGACCAGCTGGAGGAGCGTCGCGACGATGCCCGGCGCCTGCGCGCCTGCGAGTCTAAGAACCGCTACGCCACCCGGGCCGAGGCCGAGGAGGCCAAGGCGTGGAGCGAGGCCCGCGGCGCGCGCGGCCTTGCCATCTACCGCTGCGAGTGGTGCCGCGGCTGGCACCTCACGTCTCATCCCTGGGAGTGACTGGACAAAGGTAACAGGTAGCCTTGTCCATCTCTCCTCTCACATTTGTCACGCCTCTCCATCTGGTCACAGCCAAATCTATTTAAATGTTTCGCCTTCATTAATATATACTAATCGCGATAATCTTAAAGAAAGGCGAAACATGCACAGCATCCTTGTCGTCTCGCACTGCATCCTGAACTGCGCCGCAAAGGTGGAGCAGGACGAGAGCCTCCTAGAGGAGGAATACGAGGTCCGCGCGAAGCTCCTGCGCGCGGCGCTCGACCACAACGTGCAGCTCCTGCAGCTACCGTGCCCCGAGGTCAGCCTGTTCGGCACGCGCCGCTGGGGCCACGTGAAGGACCAGTTCGACTTCCCCTACTTCAGGCAGGCGTGCAGGACCATGCTCGAGCCCCTGATGCTCCAGCTCGAGGACTACTGCGCAAACCCCGAGCGCTTCGAAGTCATAGGAATCGTGTCCGTGGAGGGGAGCCCCTCGTGCGGCCACATGCTCACCTGCAGGGGAACGTGGGGAGGTGAACTCGACAAAGACAGCGAATCGCACCAACAGATGATCGACACGTTGACGATGGCGCCCGAGCCGGGCGTGTTCATGGAGGAAGTCGCGCGGATGCTCGAAGAGCGTCAGCTGGACGTCCCCATCGTCACCATGAACGAGGCACTAGGCCTCATCTAGCAAACAACTAGCAATCCACATTTGACAAGGAGTCACTCATGGACAAGAGCAGGACCTCCGCACTCGCATTCTGCGGCATCAGCATCGCCCTCAACATCGTGCTGGGCATCGTCACCTCCGCCCTGGGCATCCCCCTGTACCTGGACACCCTGGGCACCATGCTCTCCGGCGCCGTGCTCGGCCCCGTTGCCGGCATGATCGTCGGCGCGCTCACCAACATCATCACCGGCCTCATGTACAGCGTCTCCGACATCCCCTTCTTCCTGGTCAACATGACCGTCGGCCTGGTCACCGGCCTCGTCGTCAAGAAGTGGAAGTACCCCATCTACGTGGCCGTCATTCTCGGCCTCGTGTTCTCCGTGCTGTGCCCCGTCATCGGCACGCCCATCGGCATGTTCGTCTACGGCGGCTTCAACGGCTCCTTCTCCGACGTCCTCGTCGCCTCGCTGGTCGAGGGCGGCAAGACCATCTTCGAGGCGTCGTTCCTGCGTAACATCGCCTCCAACCTCATCGACAAGATCGGCACCGCGCTGGTCGCCTGGGTTCTCCTCAAGGCCATGTCGCAGAAGTTCTACGACATCCTTGGCAAGGAGAAGGCGGAGATCGTCCTCTAACGCGGCATGATCGAGGCGAATGACATAACGCATTCGTACAGCGTCTGGAAGGGCGACGAACGATTCGAGCGCGAGGCGTTGCGTGGCGTGACGCTGGACATCGCGCGCGGGGAGTTCGTCGCCATTCTCGGCTCCAACGGCTCGGGCAAGTCGACCTACGCCAAGCACCTCAACGCCCTGCTCCTGCCAAGGACGGGCACCGTGCTCGTGGAGGGCAACGACACGCGCGAGCCGTCCCTATGGCGCGCCATCAGGAACGCCGTGGGCATGGTCTTCCAGAACCCGGACAACCAGATCATTGGCACGAGCGTCGAGGAAGACGTGGCCTTTGGGCCCGAGAACAAGAACCTCCCCTCCGACGTCATCCAGCGGAAGGTGGCAGACAGCCTCGAGGCCGTCGGCCTGTCCGCGTGGAGGAAGGCCTCGTCGCACAGCCTGTCCGGCGGCCAGAAGCAGCGCGTGGCGGTGGCCGGCGTGCTGGCGTCCGACTCGTCCTGCATCGTGCTGGACGAGCCCACGTCCATGCTCGACCCCGTCTCGCGGCGCAGCCTCATGGAGACGCTGCACCGCCTGCACGAGGCGGGAAACACCATCATCCTGATCACGCACTATGCCGAGGAGGCGCTTGGCACCGACCGCGTGGTGCTCATGGACCAGGGGCGCGTCCTGCTACAGGGCAGCCCGGAAGAGGTGTTCTCCCAGCCCGAGGCGCTTGCCCAGTGCGGCGTGCGGGCCCCCAGGACCGTGGAGCTGGCGCGTCTGCTGGCCGAGCGCGGCGTGCTGGACGAGCCCGTGGTGCTGGACGCGCCTGCGCTGGTGGAGCATGTGGCACGCGCCTACGACGAGCGCACGGCCACCGGGCCCGCCGCACGGCCGGCTCCCGCCGCCCCCACCGGGGAGGACTCACAAGCCGAGGTCCTGCTCGAGCTGCGGGATGTGCGATTCACCTACGGCGAGGGAACGGCGCAGGAGGTGAGCGTGCTCGACGGCGTGTCGGCGCGCATCCACAAGGGCGAGTTCCTGAGCGTCGTGGGGGCCTCCGGCTCGGGGAAGACGACCCTCGTCAAGCACATGAACGGCCTACTCAAGGCTGCATCGGGCGACGTGCTCTTCAAGGGCGGGAGCATCTATGGCAAGGGTGCCCAGCTCGGCGAGCTGCGCCGGCACGTGGGCCTGGTCTTCCAGTACCCCGAGAACCAGCTCTTCTGCAAGACCGTGCTCGAGGACGTGGCCTTTGGGCCCAAGAACCTCGGCATGACCGCGCAGGAGGCCGAGACGTCAGCCAGGCGCTGCCTGGAACTGGTGGGCATTGGCCCCGAGTACTACGAGATGAGCCCCTTCGACCTGTCCGGCGGTCAGATGCGGCGCGTGGCGGTGGCAGGCGTGCTGGCCATGGAGCCCGACGTCCTGGTCATGGATGAACCGGCCGCCGGGCTTGACCCGCGTGCGAAGGCGCGCATGTTCGACCTGATCAACCGCATCAGGGACGAGCGCGACCTGACGGTGGTGCTGGTGTCCCACGACATGGAGGACGTGGCCGACTACACCGACCGCGTGCTGGTGCTGCATGACGGGCGCGTGGCCGTGGACGGTGCGCCGCGCGAGGTGTTTGGTGACGTGGAGCGCATGCGCGAGCTGGGCCTGGACGTGCCCGAGGCGGTTCGGGTGCTCCACGAACTGCGCGAACGGGGCGTGCCCGTGAGCTGCTCGGCCGCGACGGTTCCCGAGGCGGCGCGCGTCATCGCGGAGGCCTTTGGCGAGGGAGGCGGACGCGATGCTTCGTGACATGACCATCGGCCAGTTCTACCCCGTCGACTCCCCCATCCACGCGCTCGACCCCCGCACGAAGCTCATGGCGCTGGTCCTGTACGTCGCCACGCTGTTCCTGGTGAGGAACCCCGCGTGGTTCGTCGTGCTGCTGGCGATGCTGCTGGTGCTGTACCGGGTGGCCAACGTGCCGTTCACGTACTTCCTCAAGGGCCTGAGGACCCTGGGGTTCCTGCTGGTGTTCACGTTCCTCTTCCGCATGGTCATCACGCCAGGCGAGGTGCTGGCCAGCTTCTGGATCTTCGAGGTGACCCGCGAGGGCCTGGTCAAGGGCACGCAGCTCATGTCGCGCATTGGCCTGATGATTGCCGCGGCGTCGCTTCTGAGCTACACCACGACGCCCAAGAACATGGCCGACGGCCTGGCGCGGGCCTGCAAGCCGCTCGAGCGACTCGGCATGCCTGTGCGGGACATGGCCACCATGTCCATGATCGCGTTCCGGTTCATCCCCGTCATGCTGGAGGAGACGAACAACCTGATGGACGCCCAGGCGTCCCGCGGCGTGGAGTTCGAGAACTGCAGCGTGCTCACGAAGTGCAGGAACGTGTTCTCGCTGGTCATGCCGCTGTTCATGAAGTCCCTCGAGCGCTCGGTCGACCTGGCCACGGCCATGGAGGCGCGGGGCTACACCAGCGAGGGTCCCACCTCGAAGATGTATCCGCTGGTGTACACCCGCAACGATGCCGTGGCGTATGCGCTGGGCGTCTGCCTGCTTGTGGCTGCCATCGTCCTGCGCGTGCTCGGGCTGCTGTAACCGAGGCCGCGCGGGCGTTATCTCGGGCGGTGCACGGAAGTCGCTATGGGTACCGCTGCAGCCGTAGACCCCGAGAACGTCCCTTCCCGTATGTGTTTTGGTCAAAATCGTAAAACGATAGTCTGGCTACCACATGATAGTCAGACTATCGATTTGCAACTTTGGCCGTAAGGACATGCTGAGGTAGACGACCATGCAGCGGTCAAGGCTGGGAGCCGCCGCCACCTACCCCAGGAACAACACCTCAGGCTCAAGCGCCACGCCAAACTGGCGCAGCACCTCCGCCTGCACGTGCTCGATCACGGCATGGACGTCGGCCGCCGTGG
>CAMPCT010000189.1 GCA_946647055.1 uncultured Atopobium sp.
GGAGGTGGCGATGGGGTTGAAGATCACGCCGCCGATGCCCGTGAAGGCCATGCAGAGGCCCACGAAGAACCCGACGTTCTTGACGCACCAGGCATTGATGAGGGTGGGTACGGAGAGGTAGATGAGCGGGGCGATGCCCACGCCGATGATGGCGCCGCATACGTAGAACCACGGCATCCCGTTGGCAAAGCTCATCCCAATGAGGCCCAGGCTCACGAGGATGGTGGCCCCAGAGAGCACCTTGCGGGCGTCGAGCTTGCTCAGGTGGTTGCCCGCCATGGGAAGCGTCAGCATCATCATGATGTTCACGATGGAGAAGTACAGCGTGAACGACGCGCGTGGAACGCCAAAGTACTCCGAGACGGGCGTGAAGAAGATGCCCGCACAGGAGAGCGCGAGCGCGCAGGGCAGGCACGTGATTGCGATGCAGCTCGCTACGATGGCATAGGCGTAATGGAACTTCTTGGTCATTGATCAGCCTTTCGAGTGAATTGGTGTCTCTGGGAGACGTGTCTCGCTAGCCTTCGACGTCCGCGAAGGCGCCGGGCATGTCGAACCCCTTCCACGAAGGCTCCCCGGTGTAGGTCATGACGGCCTCGGTACCCTCGAGCGCGCGGACGGCACCAGAAGCGGAGCCCTCCATCTCGAAGTCTCCGCCATAGGCGATGACCGGGGCAATCCAACCCACGCGCTGCTCGACGTAGGCCACGAAACCCTTGTCGTTGGACACGCCACCGGTGAGGATGATGCCGTCGACCTTGCCCTCGAGCGTTGCGGCGAAGGCGCCGATGGCCTTTGCCGTCTGGTAGGCCATGGCCTCGTAGACCACCTTGGCCCAGCCGTCGCCCTCGGCGATGCGCTCATTGATCTGGATGGCATCGTCGGTGCCGAGCAAGCCCTTGAGTCCACCCGTCTTGCCGATGACGCCCATGATCTCCCGCTTGTCATGCTCGCCGGAGAAGGCCAGCGCCACGACGGGCTTGAGCGGCACGTCGCCGGAGCGGTTGGGGGCGAAGGGGCCGGAGCCCTCGAGCACGTCGTTGGTGTCGACCATGCGACCCCGGCGATGGGCGGCCACGGAGAGCCCGCCGCCCACGTGAGCCACGATGACGTTGATCTCATCGTAGGACTTGCCCAGTGTCGCGGCGTAGCGGATGGCACATTCCTTCTGGTTGAGGCAGTGCACGTGGCTCTTGCGGTAGATGCCGGGATAGCCGGTGATGCGGGCGACGTCGTCGAGCTCGTCGGTGTCGGGCTGGTTGACGGCGAAGGCGGGCTTGCCGGTCTTCTGGGCAAACTGGAACAGGATCGGTGCGCCAAGGATGGCGGGGTGGTTCATGCCACAGTTGAGCACGTGGTCGCAGACCGTCTCGTCGATGGCGAAGATGCCACCTTGCGTGGGACCCATGCCGCCGCAGTAGCCGGAGAAGGCATCGATGGAGTCGAGTGTGACGCCGGCGGCGTCAAGCTCGCGCTCGATGGTGGCGACACGGTAGTCGAGCTGGTCGGCGGCCTGATCGAACTGGGCGAGCTCGGCGGGATCGTGGCGGACGTTCGCCTTGAAGACGGGATCCGCGCCCTCGAAGACGGCGACCTTGGTGGAGGTGGATCCGGGGGAGAGGGTGAGGATGCGATAGGCCATGGCGTTTCCCTTCGGTGGCTGTTTGGAGCGGACGTGTTTGGCGGGACCGCCGATGGCGTGGCGGCCCACGGTCCCCTCATGGGGTCCCAGCGAGGGCGGCCCATGACGACACACGATTAGCCTACGATTCACCGCCCGTCGACGACATGGGCGTGGCTCCGAAAAACCGGCATCCCCGCTCTATTTGTTTGTGCTTCGGAACAAGGAAATTTTCTGCCTTTAGGCAGAAAATTTCCAGCAATGTCGCGAGGCTCGAGAAGGACATGCCGGGACGGAGGGTCATCGGTGAAGCTGAGGACCATTCTGGGAGAACTGGGCGTGAGGGAGCACGTCGAGGGGCGGGGAGTCAGCCTCGACGCAGACATCATCGCGTATCCGAGCAGCGACTTTGGCGCTTCGTTCGAGCAGCTGCTGGTCCTTGCACCCGAGGGCTCGATGACGGCTCCAGAGGGTCACATGGGTCTCACGCTCGTCTGGTGCGGGCCACGGCTGCCCGAGAGGCCGCAACTTCCCCCCGAAAGGACCGTGTACGCGGCGTCGGACCTCTCCTATGCGGAATTTCGAGAGCTCTTTGGGCATTTGCCCGAACGACATGTCTACCTCAATCTCACCCGAAAGCGCGTCTTCGGTGCCTTCCTGAGCTCCTATGACATCCAGCGCTATGCCGACCAGGTATTCGAGATCATCGGGAACCCCCTCATGATCGTCAACTCCGACCGCCGCCTCCTGGCGAGCGCGGGTGACTTCCCCTCGGACCGCAGGGACGTCCTCGACGAGATCAACCAGGGCTACATCGCCGAGGAGGTCAACGCGGAGCTCGAGGCAAGCGGCATTCTCGACGACGTTCGCCATGCCGGGCACTCCATCATTTCCGAGAACAAGCGCTTCGGCCAGCGCTGGGTCACGTCGATCATCTCGTTCCACCACATGGAGGTGGGCCGCTTCGACGTGCTCGAGAAGGACAAGCCCATCACCGACGCCGACCTCGAGCTCGTCGACTTCGCGGGATCTCTGGCGGGCGTCATGATCGACAAGCTGGGCATCGCGGGAGAGCGTGCTGGCTCTGGGTCGAGCGTGCTCGATGACATCCTTGACAACACGTTCGCAAACGAGAAGACCATGCGTGCCCAGCTCACCCTGAGCTCCATGCCGCTCGACGAGACCTACGTCATCGTCCAGCTGCGCTCCGAGCGCGACATTACTCGCTCGCACCTGCAGCGCATAGCCTCCCGCGTGGCGAATGCGTTCAGGAACTGTCTGTGGACCGTCCGTGACGGCGGGCTTGTCGTCCTCATCGCCCTCGGCGCGCGCCGATGCCCGGGCTGGGACTCCTACGAGCGAACGGAGCGAATCCTGGCACAACGCAAGCAGTTTGTCGCGGTACTCTCCCAGAACGCCATCACCGCCTTCGTGAGCGAGCCCTTCGAACAGCTCAGCTTTGCCCACGACCGCTTCGTCCAGACGTCGAGCCTCATCTCGGCTCGCGTGGAGGACGAGGGGCCCATCGTCTACTTCTGGCTGCACCGATTCGCCGTGCTCGCGAGCATGGCAAAGACCTTTGGCCAGGTCGACATGCTCCTCGACAAGCGTGTGGTAGCCATGAGCCTCTATGACCAGGACCATGGCACCGCCTATCTGGAGACCGCCTGCAGGACGGTCGACTTCCCCGGCAGTCCGGCCGAGGCCGCCAAGGCGCTCAACGTCCACCGCAACACATACTTCTACCGTGTCAACAAGATCTCGGAGCTCTTCTTCCTTGACCTCAGGAAGGGGGAGGACCGGCTTGCCGTGGCCTTCTCGACCCGCTTCCTGCAGGGGATGGGCAGCAAGTTGCTCTATGACGTCGGGCATATGCCGGAGGAGTGGAAGAGAAGCACATTGGGGCAGCCGCGACTTTAGTCACTTGCCCCATACCTCGGGTCCATGACCATGAGCTTTCAAACGATTGCACAACGCCATAGTCAATATCATTTTCTGCAGGTAGGAGGGGTAGATTCGCCTGTCCGTACAAGGTGTTTGCCATATTGACAAGAGAAGGGTTCATGCAATGACCAAGGTTCTCGGAATCTCGTTTGGCACCAAGAACGGCAACAACGACTGCGTGTGCAAGGAGGTCCTGAAGGGCGCTCAGGACGCTGGCTGCGAGGTCGAGTTCATCCAGGCCCAGAGCCTCGAGATCAAGCACTGCACCGGCTGCATAGCCTGCGTCAAGGCCCACATGAGCGGCCGTGGCAACATGTGCGTCCACAAGGACGACTTCGACTGGCTCGCCTGGAAGATGTTCACGTCCGACGGCATCATCATGGTCGACCCCATCTTCGAGACCGGCGCCTCCGGCCTCTTCCACACGGTCATGGACCGCTTCGGGCCCCGCATGGACACCGGCAACAACTTCATCGACATGCAGATCGCCAAGGAGGCGCTCGCCAATGGCGGCAAGGGCACCATCCCGCCCGCGTGCGTCTTCCACACCGGCATCCCCGTGTCCTACATCGGCATCGGCGGCTCCGACTGGGGCACCCACATCCAGGCCGACCATGCCATCCAGTCCATGACCCCTGCCTGGAAGGTCATCGACAACGAGTGGATTCCCTGGTCCAAGACCGCCCTCATGAAGGACGAGGTCATCGCCCGCGCGCACCAGATTGGCGTCAACCTGGGCGAGGCCGCCAAGGATCCCGAGCATGCCGAGTACAAGGGCAAGAAGGGCGTCTGCCCGCACTGCAACTGCAATGACTTCTACCTGTATCCCGGCGAGAACCGTGCCGTGTGCTGCGTGTGCGGCCTGCAGGGCAAGGTCGGTCTCGACGAGAACGGCAACGTCACCGTGACCTACGCCGAGCACGACCTCACCGACGAGGACGGCAACGTCATCTACGACAAGGACGGTGCCCCCGCCTTCCCCGGCCTCTACGACGAGAACGGCCGCGAGCG
>CAMPCT010000190.1 GCA_946647055.1 uncultured Atopobium sp.
AGGAACCCCACCTGGTCGCCGGACTCGGCAACGAGGGCGATGGCGCAGGGGTCGTGGGGGTTGTCGGGCTGGCGCTCGAGCAGGAGCTCGTCTCCCTCGTGGAGGCTCCGCATGACCTGCTGGCGGTCGCCAAAGGTGACGCCGACCGCCTTGGTGAAGAAGCTCGTGGCGTCGGCTATGCCCGCGTACTCGTCGCGCGAGAGGATCTCGTGCGAGCGGGCAAAGAGGTCGTCGGCGATGGACGGCGCATCCTGCGAACCGCCGCTGGCAGCAGGCGCGGCATCGCGGTAGAGGATGTCGCGCACCATGAGCTTGGGCTTGGTCCTTCCCTGCCAGGTCTCGTTGACGGCGTCGAAGACCAAGTCGACCGGCCCGTCGTGGTCGATCGCGACGTCGATGCGCGGCGTGCGGAACATGATGGCCGGGACCCCGCACGCCCCGTCGGTCGCGACGAAGCGCAGGTGCTCGCCACCGGCACCAACGCACGAGCGGCTCCTCATGCAGACGCCGCGCGCCGCGAGCAGCGGCTTCTTGTTGCCCTGGCCAAAGGGCTGGAGCATCTCGAGGGCCTCGATGGTGGGGACGGTGAGCTCGTCGAGCCCCACCACGGCGGCAATCTCGTCGTGCGAGACGAACTGGTCGGCGGGGAGCTCGGACACGACCTTGCCCAGACGCTCGCGGAAGTCGTCGAGGTTCTCGGCGTCGATGGTGACGCCCACGGCACCGGCGTGCCCACCAAAGCGCAGCGTGAGGTCGGCGCACTGCTCGACCGCATGGAAGAGGTCGACGGATCCCACCGAGCGGCCCGAGCCGCGGGCGACCCCGTCGGAGATGGTGAAGAGGATGGCCGGGACGCCGTAGCGGCTCACGATGCGGCTCGCGACGATGCCCTTCACGCCCTCGTGCCAGCCCTCGCCGCCCACCACGATCACGCGGCTGCCGTCGTAGCTCGCGTCGACCTTGGCGAGCGCCTCCTCGGCCATGGTCGACTCGATCTCGCGACGCTCGCGGTTGATGGCCTCGAGGCGTGCGGCGAGCTCGGTCGCCCGGGCCGGGTCGTCCGTGTAGAGCAGGTCGAAGGCGACCTCGACCCCGCCCATGCGGCCCGCGGCGTTGAGGCGCGGGATGAGCGAGAACGGCAGGCTGTCAGACGTGACTTCGGCGAGGTTGACGTTGGCGATGGCCGCGAGGGCGACGACCCCGGGGCGGTCGGTCTGGCGCAGGCGTGAGATGCCGTCCGCGACCAGGGCGCGGTTCTCGCCCGTGAGCAGCATCATGTCGGAGATGGTGCCGAGCGTCGCCATGTCGGTGTGGCGGCGCCACAGGTCGGGCTTGCCAAGGCGGCGGCCCAGCTCCTGCACGAGCTTGAGGGCGACGCCCGCGCCCGCGAGCTCGCGGGACGGGCAGGACGCGTCAAGCTTGGGATCGGTCACGGGCACGCCCTGCGGCACGAGGTCGGACGGCTCGTGGTGGTCGGTCACCACGACGTCGATGCCCTGGGAGGTGAGCCACGCGACCTCCGCGGCCGCGGCGATGCCGTTGTCGACCGTGATCACGAGGTCGGGCTTGCCGTCCTCCATGACGCGGGCCAACGCCTCGCGCGAGAGGCCGTACCCCTCGCCAAAGCGGTGCGGGATGTAGGGATACACTCGCGTGACGCCCAGCTCGGAGAGGCCGCGCGCGAGCAGGCACGTCGACGACATGCCGTCGACGTCGAAGTCGCCGAAGACGGCGATGTGCTCGTCGGCGCGGATTGCCCGCTCGACCCTGTCCGCCGCCTCGCGCATGCCCGGGATGATGAGGGGGTCCTCCCAGTCACGCTCGAGCGAGGGGCTCAGGAACGACCGCGCCGACTCGACGTCCGTGATGCCGCGCGAGCAGAGTACGCGCGCGACCAGAGGTGGGATTCCCAGCTCGCGCGAGAGGCGCCGCTCGGCGATCTCGTCGTGCGGGAGCAGGGCCCACCGGCTGCTGTCGGGGAGTCCTGGCATGGGGGCTCCTTAGTCCTCGACGGCTGGCGCCGACTCCCCCGCAGGCCCGTAGCGACTCTCGAGCTTTGCCCACTTGGGTTCGCGAGTCTTCCAGATGGAGAGCAGCGGGGAGGCGATGCCCCACGAGGAGTAGGTGCCCAGCACCAGGCCCAGCGTCATCGCGAAGGCGAAGTCCTTGAGGGTCGCGCCGCCAAAGAGCAGCATGGCGATGACCGGGACGAGCGACGTGACCGTGGTGTTGATGGTGCGCGTGAACACCTCGTTGATGGAGTAGTTGCTGATCTGGTGGAAGGTGCGGTGGATGCCGTCCTTGAGCGTGTTGGCGTTCTCGTTGGTGCGGTTGAACTCGACCACCGTGTCGTAGAGCGAGTAGCCCATGATGGTGAGCAGCGCCGCCACGACGTTGGGCGTGATGGGCATCTGCACCCAGGCGTAGATGCCGACCGTGACCAGGAGGTCGTGGAGCAGGGCGATGACGGCGCAGACGCTCATCTTGGCCTCGTAGCGGATCGTCACGAACGCCAGGATGGCGACGATGGCGATGGCGAAGGCGGTGAGCGACGAGCGCGTGACGTTGGCGCCCCAGTCGGGGCCGATGGTGGTCACCTGGTAGGAGTCCTCGGACAGCCCCAGCGACTCCGCGGCGGCAGCGGCGTGCTCGGTCGCCAGCGTGGGGTCGGTGGTGTCGCTGCGGACGAGGAAGCCGCTCTCGCCGTCGGTCACCGCGGTCTGCACCGTGGGGCCCTGCTCGCCGGCATCCTCGAGGGCGGAGCGCATCTGCTCGATGGTGATGTCGCCGGTGTTGCGGAAGTCGATCTCGGTACCGCCCTGGAACTCGATGCCAAAGACGAGCCCGCGCACCACGATGCCCACGATGGAGAGGGCGATGAGGATGATGGAGAGGGTGAGGAACTTCTTGCGGTTCTGGATGAAGGGAATCTCCTTCGAGAAGAAGCTACGCATTGGCGACACCTCCCTTCACAGCCTTGCCATCCTTCTTGTCGGCGGCCTCCTGGAGGTCCTCGGCGATGCCCCAGAAGCCGGGGTTGGCCTGGATGGTGCCGTTGGCCAGCAGGCGCAGGGCGGGCGCCTTGAACAGGAACATCGTGATGATGTCGCAGATGATGCCGAGCATCATGGTGAGACCGAAGCCCTTGACGGGGCCCACGGCGAAGAAGAACAGCGCGAGCGCCGAGACGAAGGTCACCGCGTCGGCGTCAAGCGAGGTGGCGATGCCGTGGCGCACGCCCGAGAGCGAGGCGTTGCGCACCGAGCGGCCCATGCGGATCTCCTCGCGGAAGCGCTCGAGGACCAGGATCGAGGAGTCGGCCGCCATGCCCACGGTGAGGACCACGCCGGCGATGCCGGGAAGCGAGAGCGCGAAGGCGCCGGCACGCGAGAGCCCCGCGAGGATGCCCAGGTAGACGATGGCGAACACGGCGAGCGAGCCAAAGGTGAGGAAGCCCAGGCCGCGGTAGAAGAAGAACAGGTACGCGGCGACGAGGACCATGCCGATGGAGAGGGCGAAGACGCCCTGGCGCAGCGAGTCCTGGCCGAGCGTGGGGCCGACGACGCGGCTCTCGGAGTACTCGAGGGTGACGGGCAGCGAGCCGGAGTCGAGGACCGTCTTGAGCGAGAGGGCCTCGTCGAGCGTGAAGTCGCCCGAGATCTGGACGGAGCCGTCGGTGATGGGCGTCTGGACGGCCGGGGCCGAGTTCACGACGCCGTCGAGGACGATGGCGATGCGGCCCCTCGTGGGCGCGAGCGCGGTGGTGACCTCGGCGAACTGCTTCCTGCCCTCGTCGTCGAGGGTCAGGTTGACCACGTACTCGCCCGTCGCCTGGTAGGCGGGCTGGGCGACGGCGACCGTCCTGATGTGCGAGCCGTCCATGAAGGCGGTGTAGGTGCCCTCGTCGAGGACGACGTCCTGCTTGCCCAGCGAGATCTCGGCCAGGGCGTCGGCGTCGCCGATGTCGTCGAGGCGGACGAACTCGAGGTGGCCCGTGCGGCCGATGGTCTCGACCGCCATCTCGGCGTCCGTGGCGCCGGGAATCTGGATGAGGATCGAGTTGGTGCCCTGCTGCTGGACCGTCGCCTCGGAGGCGCCAAGGGCGTTGACGCGGTTCTGGACGATGGTGGTGGCGGTCGCCATGTCCTCGGCGGAGGGGTCGGTGCCGTCGGAGGTGCGCGCGGTCATGATGACCGAGACGCCGCCGCGGATGTCGAGGCCCTGGGTGATGCGCTCGTTGAGAGGCCAGAACAGCCCGGCGCACGCCACGCACAGCGCGGCGAGGATGGCGAGGACCATCTTGTACTTACGGGTCTCTTGGGTGTCGGTTCGCCTTGAGGACGACCCGGATGCCCTTTTGGCATCCCTTCGGCCAGCGGCAGACGAAGCCGCGGCCGGGCTCTTCTCTTTTGCCATGTGTCTTCTCTTTCTCGGCCCGCCCGAGGACGGGGCCATCGCGGTTCTTCCGCGCACATTATACGCTCTTGCCGCGCTCTTGCACGCGGAATGGCGAGGGGGCCGCGATGGGGGCCTGTGAGGCCGCCCGGGCCGGGTACGGCTCCGTTTTTGCGAGC
>CAMPCT010000191.1 GCA_946647055.1 uncultured Atopobium sp.
CTCGATGGCAAGCGGGCAGTCGCGCTCGGCCTCGTAGCGGCGCAGGCATGCGACGAGCGCGTCCGCCTCGGCGGGCGTGTCCTCCACGATCAGGATCCTGTGCATTCCGCGCTCCCTGTCAAACGAGTCAGGCCCCTTACCGATTAGGTCAAATGCCACATGGGTCGAGTCCCCTCCTATAGTATCCACCTTCGAAGGAAAGTCTGCCGCGCATCCGTCGGGTAGCGGACGCGCGGCGCGAGGGAAGGAAGAGACATGGCAAAGGACCCCAACAGGCCGGTCAGGCGCCCGAGCAGGATACTGCTCGTGCTGCTCAGCGTGCTGATAATCCCGTTTCTAGTGGTTCTGGCGTTGTTGTCGACGGTCGCCAGCCCCTTCATGGGCCTGCTCAACATCCTGACGGTCACGCCGTCCGGCCCTGAGCTCGAGGCCGCGCAGGTGGCGTCGCGCGACATGACGCAGGAGGTCGAGAGCGAGGCCATCGTCCTGCTCGAGAACGACGGCGCGCTGCCGCTGGGCACGGGTGCCAAGGTGAACGTCTTCGGCGTGGGCTCCGAGCAGTTCGTCTACGGTGGCACCGGCTCCGGCTCCGCTGATGAGAGCAAGAACGTGACCCTCCTCCAGGGCCTCGCCAATGCCGGCCTCGAGGCCAACCCCGACCTGGTCGCCTTCTACGAGGAGAACTCGGTCGCCGCGGCCGACATGGGCATCGTCGGCACCGACTGGAACCTCCACGAGCTGCCGCAGAGCGCCTATCCCGCAGAGCTCGTCGAAGGTGCGAAGAGCTACTCCGACACCGCCATCGTCGTGTTCACGCGTCGTGGTGGCGAGGGCACGGACCTGCCCATGGACATGGCGCCCTACGAGGGCTCCGAGGCCGGCCGCCACTACCTCGAGCTGACTCCCGACGAGGAGGACCTGCTCGCTATGGTCAAGGCCGGCTTCGACAAGGTCGTCGTGGTCATCAACTCCGCCAATGCCATGGAACTCGGCTTCCTCGAGGACGGCGTCGACGCCGCCATCTGGGTGGGCGCGCCCGGCTCCGCCGGCTGCAACGCCATCGGCGACGTGCTCGCCGGCACCGTGAACCCCTCGGGCCGCCTGGTCGACACCTATGCGTACGAGGTCGAGAGCGCCCCCAGCTACTACGCCGTGGGCGAGTTCAACTACACCAACGTGACCTACGGCAACTCCGGGGCGGGCGGAAGCTCTGAGGTCGGCGACGACCTGCCGTACCACTACGTGGACTACCTCGAGGGTATCTACGTTGGCTACCGCTACTACGAGACCGCAGCTGCCGACGGCTTCATTGACTACGACACCACCGTGCAGTACCCCTTCGGCTACGGCCTCTCCTACACCTCCTTCGACCAGAAGGTCACCGGCTTTGACGCCGCAGGCGACACCGTGACCGTCACCATAGAGGTCACCAACACCGGCGACGTCGCCGGCAAGGACGTGGCCCAGGTCTATGTGCACGCCCCCTACACCAAGGGCGGCATCGAGAAGGCCGAGGTCGTGCTCGCGGGCTTCGCCAAGACCAAGCTGCTCGAGCCCGGTGAGAGCCAGACGCTCGAGGTCACCTTCGACCGCGAGGACATCGCCTCCTACGACTACCAGGGCATCAAGGCCGAGGGTGGCGCCTACGTGCTCGAGGCCGGTGAGTACGAGGTTCGTCTGCAGGCCAACAGCCACGACGTCATCGACACCCGCACCTTCACCGTGTCCGACGACGTCATCTACAACGACGCCAATGACGGCAAGCGCCCGAGTGACCTCATCGCTGCCGTGAACCTCTTCGACGACGTGAGCTTTGGCGACGGGCTGACCTACGTGAGTCGCGCCGACTGGGAGGGCACCATCCCCACCGAGCGCTTCGTCGCGGAGCGCGAGGCCACGCCCGAGCAGGTTGCGGCCATCACGGACACCAGCGTCGACAACCCCGAGGTCGAGGACATCGTCGTCGCCAACCACGGCATCAAGCTCGCGGACATGGCCGGCCTCGACTATGACGACCCGCAGTGGGACCTCTTCCTCGAGCAGCTTACGGTCGACGAGATGAACTCCCTCGTCATCAACGGTGGCTGGATGACCGCCCCCGTCTCCAAGATCGGCAAGCCCTACATCATCGACTCCGACGGCCCCAACGGCGTGAACCTCATCATCGGCAACGCCAAGGGCACGCAGTTCACCGGCCAGCTCATGCTGGGTGCCACCTGGAACGTCGAGCTCGTGCAGCGCATGGGCGAGACCATCGGCGCCGAAGCCAATGCCCTGCACGTCGGCGGCCTCTACGCGCCTGCCTGCAACATCCATCGCAGCCCGTTTGCCGGCCGCAACTACGAGTACGTCTCCGAGGACGGGCTCCTCTCCGGCGCCATCGTCTCGGCCGAGATCCGCGGCATCCAGAGCAAGGGCGTCTACACCTACCTCAAGCACTTCGCCCTCAACGACCAGGAGACCCACCGCGACGACGGCGGCCTCGTTACCTGGGCCAACGAGCAGGCCATGCGCGAGCTGTACCTCAAGCCCTTCGAGATGGGCGTCAAGGACGGCGAGACCCTGGGCATCATGAGCTCCTTCAACCGCATCGGCACCACGCCTGCGGCCGAGAGCTACGCGCTGCTCACCAGCGTCCTGCGCGAGGAGTGGGGCTTCCACGGCGCCGTGATCACCGACTGCGTCATGGCGGCCACCACTATGGACTTCGACCGCGCCCTGCGCGCCGGCAACGACCTCGAGCTCTCCTTCGGCGTCATCCTGCCCTCGACCGACGAGTCCACCACCGGCACCGCCTATGGGCACCAGGTGCTGCGCCAGGCCAGCAAGAACATCCTGTACATGACCGCCAACTCCGCGGCGCTCGACACCGCCTACGCCGGGCCGTACCCGGTCGAGATCGCCCTCAAGGGCGCTTGCGTCCTGCCCATCGCCCTCTACGTGTGGTACCTCGTGCGTCGCCACAAGAAGATGGTGAAGTGGCGCGCCCAGCAGGCTGCCTAGCGACCAGCAGATACGTTCCCCCTAGGGCCCCGCTTAGGCGGGGCCCTTTTGTGTCGGCGATAGGTTGTGCTAGAATGGTGCTAGCAGTGCTAGCAAAGAAGGAGAAGACAATGCCACCAGGTGAGGCCGTGCAGCTCAACGTCCGCCTTCCCCGCGAGCTCAAGGAGCAGGGGGACGCGACGCTTGCCCTGGTGGGAAGCTCTCCCGCCAAGGTCATCCGACGCGTGTGGTCGTGCCTGGCGCAGGGTGGCGAGGCGTATGACCGGCTCGTCGACGCGCTGGATGCGGCTGACGTGGTGGGGGAGGCCAAGCCCAGGACAGACCCGCTTGCCCGCGCCGCTGGTCTCTTCGAGTCGCTTGGCGCCTCCCTTGGCCTCGACGTCGCGGCCTTCGAGCCGAGCGCACTGGACGACCACGAGCTCCTCGAGCGCATCGAGTGGGAGCGCCTGGGGGAGAGGGGTCTGGCATGAGCGACCGCCCGCTGCTCGTCATGGTCGACACCAACGTGTGGGTCGACCTCTTCGTGCCCGGGCGCCCCAACCGCGAGGAGTCCATCGCGTTCTTTGCCGCCGCGCGAGACGCCGGGGTGGAGCTCGCCTTCACGCTCGACATCGCGCGGGCGGTGTTCCGGATCGTCTCCTACGAGGCGAAGGCCTGGGTGCGACAGGGCAAGGGGGCCCTCCCCGAGGACTATGCGCGAGCCATTGCCTCGCAGTCGTGGGACTTCGTCGAGAGCATGCAGGAGCTGGGCACGGCCGTGGGGTCATCCACGTCCGACTTGTGGTTCGCCTCGAGGATGCGCGACGAGCACGCGGAGATCGAGGACGACCTCATCGTCGCGGCCTGCAGGCGCATCGGCGCGGACTACCTGGTCACCAACGACAGGGCGCTCATGGCGCACGCCTCGGTGGCGACGGTGACGCCCGCCATGATGACCAGGTTGCTCGAGGTCCAGCCGGCGGTGTAGGAGCCGGCGTCGTCACTTGGGAACGGGAATCAGCGCGTCCAGGCAGAAGAGATCTCCCTGCGCCTCCATCGTGAGGGTCCCGCCGTGTCGCTCGACGACCATCGCCATCGACTTCGTGCCGAAGCCGTGGTTGAGTCGGTCCTCCTTGCTCGTCTGGGGCATGCCGTCGACGAACCGGACCTCTCCGGAGAAGCGGTTCTCGACGTGCTTCGGCCTGAACTGGTCCGGCGTGATCGATGACGAGCGTGTCGCAGCCTACGGAAAAGACGCTCAGTAAGATCCGGGTCCTGAAGGATCATGATCAGTATGCACCGCCTGCTGGCCGTGAGTATCAGATAATTCATAAAGCAAAAAACGGGGGAGGAGCTGCCAGGCAGCTCTTCTCTTTTTCATGGTGAATCTTGACGGCTTTCAGATACAATAATAACCAAAGCATTGGCTGAAAACAGAAATACTTTGTGCAAAATATAGTTGCATTGGGAAAAATGATGATGTATAATCGATTATGCAGAGAAATTCTGTACAAATTGTGGAAATCCTGTCTCTGTACAGACAGGAGCAGACAGCTGGCGCACGTCAACGCCAGCAGACCGTGAATG
>CAMPCT010000192.1 GCA_946647055.1 uncultured Atopobium sp.
GCCCGCTACTCATCGAGGCATCCGGCCTCACGGGCGAGAGGGCTCCCAGTGAGGGCCACCGCGGTGGCCCAAGCGATCGTCCCAGTGCGCGAGTGTGGGGGCAAAGACCAGGTCAGCTGGTGGGAGGCGTGAGTTGAAGGAGCCGGGTCCTCAAGGCCCGGACGCGCGGAGGCGCGTACGAGGAAGACAGGAACGACCATGACCATGCCGTGGAAGCGCACCATGTCCACAGTCCTTCTGGCACTCGCCTGCGTCATCGGCCTCACGGGCTGCGAGATCCTGGGCGTCAAGCTCCCAGACCTCCCCTTCGACCTTCCCGAGCTCCCCTTCGAGCTCCCGGAGCTGCCCGACCTCTCCACGGTCGAGCTGCCCTTCCAGCCCGACAGCACCGACGAGGCCAAGGAGGCGCAGCGCCTGCGCAATCCGGCCCAGCTCAGTGCCCCGACCCTCGTGCAGGACGGCTACCTCACGGTCGGCATCATGTCCACCTCGGTGACGGCACCCTCGTGCTTCCAGCTCTCTGACGGTTCCATCGGTGGCCTTGACGTGGGCCTCGCCGCCATCGTCGCCGACAACCTGGGGCTCAGGGTCCGTTACGTCCCGGTCTCCAGCGTCGAGGCCGCCACGACCGGCATCTGCGACGTCGTCATGGACGCTCGCGCAGAGGACGCCGAGGGCATCGAGGTCGTTGGTGGCTACGAGGAGTCTGCGGTCGCCTTCTTCCGCGTGGGCGAGGAGGGCGTCGTCTCGATTGACGACCTCAACGGCCACACCGTGGGCGTGCAGGGCAACTCGTCGTCCCAGTACCTCCTCAACCACAGCAACATCCAGATGGAGCAGCGCGAGTTCGAGAACCTCAACGAGTGCTTCGACGCCATGAGCGCGGGTACCGTCGAGTACGTCCTGTGCGACGCCTATTCGGGCGGCTACCTCGCGGGGGTCCATGGTGGCATGGCCTTCTGCGGTTGCCT
This sequence comes from uncultured Atopobium sp., assembly GCA_946647055.1. Next base: position 972 of record CAMPCT010000192.1, read on the forward strand.
CGAGGCACCCGTCTCCAGCGGCATGGCCGTCGCGGCCTCTAATGTCGAGCTCCAGTCCGCCCTCCAGGCGGCGACCGACCTCGCCCTCACGAACGGCACCAACGACATCGTGCGTGGTCTCTGGATTGGCGGCATGAGCCAGCTCACTTCCGAGAGCGTCATTCCGGGCGTCACCATCTCGTCCACCTCGACCGCGCTCGGCGCGGACACCTTTGACGTCAACGCGGGACCGCAGGACGGCTCGACCGCTGGCGCCAATGCCGCGGACATTGGCTGATGTCACCAAATTGGCGAGCATTTCATTCGCCAAATGGGGTACCAATGAGATAAGGCCGTAAGGCGCAGGACCTAGGATTTGGGAGGAAGCATGGTGGATATCAAGGTCTCCGGTCGCAAGGTGACGGTAACCGATGCCATGAGGGAGCACGTGGAAGACAAGGTGGGTGACGCCCTCAAGGTATTTGACATCTCCCCCATGAAGTGCGATGTCGTCCTCAGGGTCGACAAGAACCCCTCCAACCTCGAGCGCAAGTCCGCCGAGGTCACGGTCTTCGTTCGTGACAGCGTGGTCAGGGGCGTCGGCACCGGAAGCGACATGTATGCCGCCATCGACGAGGCTGCGAAGAACGTCACGCGCCGCCTGCGCAAGTTCAAGACCCGCGTCATCGACCGCCGTCCCCGCGAGGACCGCAGCGCTGTCGGCGCCGAGCTCGACCTCGGCTCGCTCATCGAGTCGGGTGAGGACGACGTCCTCGTCCGCGAGAAGGTCATCGACCTCACGCCCATGACCGAGGAGGAGGCGCTGGTCCAGACCGACCTGCTCGGGCACGACTTCTACGTCTTCGAGAACGCCACTACCGGGCTCATCAACGTCATCTACCACCGCAAGGACGGTGGCTACGGCATCATCAAGCCCAAGATCGAGGAGATTGATGGTTAGCAGAAGCACCAAGGAAAACTACAGGCTCGACGGACTCACCACGGGGACGGATGACTTCGTCCCCGATGACGTCGTCTACCAGGTACGCAAGTACAAGGCCCACAAGACCTGCCACATCATCGTGGACAGCTGTGCCGACTTCGCGCCCAAGGTGGCCGACCGCCTTGGCGTCGAGGTCATCGGCTTCCCCTACGTGGTCAACGGCGTGGAGCACGTCGACGACCTCTGGCAGAGCCAGACAGCCCACGAGTTCTACCAGGCCATGCGCGAGGGGATGCGCCCCACCACCTCGTCGGTGCCCATCGGCACCTACTACGAGGTGTTCGAGCGCGCGGCGAAGGTGGGCCTTCCCACCATCTACCTGGGTCTCACGCGCGGGCTGTCCTCGTCCATCGAGTCGGCCAGGACGGCGGCCGACATGGTCCGTGCGGAGTATCCCAACTTCGAGCTCTACGTGCTCGACAACCTCCTGCCCTCCGCCGCGGCGGAGCTCCTGACCATCGAGGTCGTGCGCCAGGCGAGCAACGGGCTTTCCGCCGCGGAGCTCTACGAGTGGGCGCAGGACGCCCGCTACTTCATCCACGGCTACTTCACGCTCGAGAACTTCGACGCGCTCGCGGCGGGTGGCCGCATTCCCGCCACCGCAGCCGAGGTGGGCGGCAAGCTCGACATCAAGCCCGAGCTCTCCTATGACCTCAACGGCGCCCTCACGCTGAGGGGCATGTGCCGCGGCCGCAAGAAGGCGCTCAAGGCGATCGTGAGCGACTTCCGCGACAACTACTGCCATGACCTCACGCTGCCCGTCGGCATCATGTCCGCCGACGCCGAGAAGGACGCCGACTGGCTCGAGGCCACCCTGCGCAAGGAGCCCGGCTGCGAGGACCTCATCGTCATTCGCAGCTCCATCTCGCCCGTCATCGGCAGCCACGTCGGCCCCGGCATGGTGGCCGTCGTCTTCTGGGGAACGGACCGGCGCGAGAAGATATCCCTCACAGACCGCATAGCCCGCAAGATCAAGGGGAGCTCCAACTAGGGGCTCCCCGCCCATGCCAAGCGGCAGGGAACGCATGTCAGGAGAGTGCATCAGATGGCAGATCATGGCCTCATGACCATTGGCTTCGTCGGTACCGGCATCATGGGTGCCCCCATAGCGGGCCATCTCATGGACGCCGGCTTCCCGCTCGTGGTCAACACGCGCACCCCCGAGAAGGCCCAGGCCCTGCTCGACCGTGGCGCGACGTGGGCCGACACGCCCGGGGAGGTCGCCGAGAAGGCCGACGTCGTCCTTACCATGGTGGGGTATCCCACCGACGTCGAGGAGGTCTACCTGTCCTCCGAGGGGCTGCTCGCCCATGCGCGCAAGGGCATGTGGCTCATCGACCTCACCACCTCGTCGCCCCGACTTGCCCGCGAGATCCATGATGCGGCGGCCGTGGAGGACGTCCATGCCTTTGACTGCCCGGTCACCGGAGGCCAGGCTGGCGCCGTGGCGGGAACGCTCACGCTCATTGCCGGCATCACCGCCGAGGAGGCCAAGCCCGTGCTTCCCGTGCTCGAGGCCTTCTCGTCGCGCATCTTCTACTTTGGCCGCGCCGGCGCCGGTCAGACGGCCAAGCTCTGCAACCAGGTGAGCCTTGCGGGTGCCATGGTGGGCATGGCCGAGTCCATGGCCATCGCCGAGCAGTCCGGCATCGACGTCCGCACCATGCTCGAGATGGTGTCGGGTGGCATGGGCTCGTCCCGCGCCATCACCGACCTCGCCCCCAAGGCCCTCGATGGCGACTGGGCCCCGGGCTTCCTCTCCGAGCACTTCCTCAAGGACCTGGGACTCGCGCTTGTCGAGGGCGAGGATGCCGAGCTGCAGCTTCCCGGGACCGAGACCGCCTTTGGCCTGTACGACATGATCTGCCGTACCGGCGGTTCCAAGCTGGGCACCCAGGCGATTGCCCTGTGCTACCAGGAGGAGGCGGCAAACGTCGCCGCCGGCCTCGACTGGAGCCTGCTCGAGGAGCCCGAGGACGACGACGAGGGCTGCTGCTGCGGCCATCACCATGAGGGCGGCGAGTGCTGCCACCATCACCACCACTAGAACCACGCGCGTCGCGCGTACGGAAGGAACACCACGCACCAATGAGTGACATCACGCAAAGCTCGATGGCCGTGCTCATCGACTACGAGAACCTTGCCCTGGGAACGGGGCGTCGCAAGCGCAACGGGCATCAGGAGCAGGGTCCTGCCCCCGACGTCAAGCGCATCCTGGAACGTCTCGTCGACAAGGGACGCATCGTCTCGAAGCGTGCCTACTGCGACTGGCAGCGGTTTGACGCTGCCATCACGCCCCTCCACGAGCTGGGCATCGAGCTCATCGAGATACCCGACCGCGCCTACACCGGCAAGAACTCCGCCGACATCCGCCTGGCTGTCGACGCGGTCGAGATGTGCCTCACCAAGGACCACATCGACACCTTCGCCATCCTCTCGGGCGACTCCGACTTCTCCCCGCTCGTCTCCAAGCTCAAGGAGTTTGGCAAGACGGTCATCGGCGTGGGCATGAAGGACGCCACGAGCCCGCTCCTTGCCGAGAACTGCGACGAGTTCATCTTCTACGAGGACATCGTCGCGCCCGCGGGCATGCCCAGCATCAAGGG
>CAMPCT010000193.1 GCA_946647055.1 uncultured Atopobium sp.
TCTGGCCCATCGCGATTCAAGCACGTCGTCAAGGTGGGGGAGCGCTATCGCAGGCTCGTCCCGGATGAGCTTGACCAGCTCCAGGGATTCCCCAAGGGTTGGACCGACTCAGACATGACGGACGGGCACCGCGCCTTCTGCATGGGCAATGCGCTGGTGGTTGGTGTCGTGCATCGCATTGGTAGGGCGATTGCGAGCGAGTGGTCCTAGGGGTCACGAACACCATGCTTCAGAAATGACAACAGCCGCACTGCACGACGGCTGTTGTCTAGCAGCTATTGGCCACCTCATGCCACGTCCTTACAGGCCTCCTACCGGTAGAAGAGGATGAGCGTCATCACCGTGTAGGTGGCCATCATCGCCACGAGGATCGCTAGTTGCTTGCCGCGGTGCTCCGTGAGCAGCCCCACAAACTCGCGTACGGCGGCGTTTGGCCAGAACCACCATCTCGTCGGCGCGCCTATCCCCTCGGCCCGCATGCCCACGCGCCGTGCGAACAGACCCGCGCGGAACACGTGGTAGTTGGTGGTGGAGAACGCCACCTTGGGTTCGTCGTCGCCTGTGGCCTCGTCGATCAGATTCTTCGAGAGGCGCATGTTCTCGAAGGTGCTGGTCGATTGGTCCTCTCGGATGATTCGGCTCGCCTCGATGCCACGCCCCACAAGGTACGCGCTCATCGACTCGCTCTCCGAGACAACCTCGTCGGGCCCTTGGCCACCCGACGGGACGAAGGTGACGCCGCGACCGGTCTCCTCGCGCTGGGCGCGGTCGAACTCGAGCGCACGGTCGACCCTGCCCGCGAGCAGCGGCGTTGGCGTGCCGTCAGGCCGGATCCCACAGCCCAGGATGATGAGGAAGTCCCTGTCATATGGTGGCTCGTGGCGCGACACGATGGCACCCGCGACCATCGTCCCGATCACCATGCACTCCACGTACAGGTAGACGGCCGCGAAGAGGTTGCCAACCAGCTCGTGAAGGCGCACCTCCTCCAGGCTGCCCGAGACGTAGTAGTCAAAGCAGAACAGGGCGATCTCGCCCGCGACCAGCATGAACGCAAGGACGATGCCCAGCGCGTTGACGGGCCTGAACCCCTCGTGGCGGATGAGCGCGACGTTCGAGACGCACAGTGCGCCCGAGAAGAGCAGCACGAACGGGGCTGACAGCAGCATGTAGAACCTCGCCGAGTTGAGGTAGTCGAAGACGAGGGTGGCCTCGTTGAACTGGTCGGGTGCGAGGAGCGCGCGCGGGACCTCCGCGGCGTGGGTGACGGCCACCGAGAGGAAGAACAGGGCAAAGCCCGCGTAGAAGATCGTGTTGTAGGAGTACGGGTTATAGCGGAGCTGGCCCACGAGCAGCTGCACCAGCCGAGCCACCACCAAAAGGAAGCACAGCGTGTTGATGACGGCCGCACCCTGCAGGACGGCGAGGTGAGAGATGGACTCCGCGCCGGGGATGACGCCCTTCGAGAGGACCATGATGACGATGTCGAGCGCCGTCGCGACACCCAGCAGCGCGACGACGCTGTGGATTCGTGGCTTGGTCCTGGACGAGTTGAAGATGATGGGCCTCATGGCTTCCTGTCCGTCGGTGATCTGGTGCCTTGCGTCCTTCTGGCATTGTAGTTCTGCGGCAGATTGGACCAAGTCGATATATCATTGTGGAATCGTTCGCTATTCGAGGGAGGACCCATGAAAAGACGATTGCTGTTCTCAGCCCTTCTCGTCGCGTTGCTTGCGCTTGTTGCGCTGCCCGTGACGGCCCTTGCGGAGGGGATGTCCTACTATGGCCCCAACGCCTCGCCGGACGACCTCGAGGCGCCTCTCGGCGCGACCTCCGAGGAACCCCCCGAGGGAGTCACCAACATCACCAACATCAAGATGGCGAGCATCAACACCAACATCACGCTCAACCAGGTCATCTCGTTTAACGGCAAGATCGACCCGAGCACTCCCAACAGCTCGCACGTGCGCCTCTTTGGCGAGTACTGGGAGCATGGCGGTGGGCAAGGAGTTGTTGCTGCGAGTGATAACTGGCTCTTCGAGTTCAACTGGTACTCCGAGGTCATCGCTTCGAATTCCAACGCTCTGAATTGGGTGGGCGCGTTTGTCTGCGACGAGGGGTATTACATTCCCAACAACGTGACCATGACCTACCTGGGGAAGACCTATAAGGGAACGATCATGATGCGGGAGGACGCCCACCCGAGCGGCTCTATCGCAATCGTCGAGTTCAGCCTCTCCGTCAAGGCGTCCAGCCCCGTGCCCCTGTACCGCATGTACAACACGAAGACCTCCGAGCACCTCTGGACGCGCAGTAAGGCCGAGTACGACTCCTGCGGCTCGGGTAGCTATGCCGACTGGAAGGCCGAGGGCGTTGCCTGGTATGCGCCGCGTGGCGGGAAGCCCGTATTCCGTCTCTACAACCTCAAGAGTGGCGACCACCACTACACGACGTCGCTGGCGGAGCGGGACAAGCTCCTCGCGAGCGGCCAGTGGCGAGACGAGGGCATCGCCTTCTATTCCGCAACCAAGAAGGACACCAACACCATCACCATCTACCGCGTGTACAACGGGCGTCTCAAGCGCGGCCAGCACCACTACACCAAGAGTGCCGCCGAGCGTGACAGCCTGGTCAAGAACAGCGGCTGGAAGGACGAGGGCGTCGGCTTCTATGGGTACAAGACCAGCTCGCCTGCGGCTGCCAAGCCCATTAATGCCGATTGGGACTAACGCCTAGACTTGAGACGTGTTGAGTACGGGCCCGGAGGTGCGGTGCGCCTCCGGGTTCGTCCTTGTGTCACACCACGCCTTGCGCGCGTAGCGCCTCGACGACCTTGACATCGGCCGGGAGCCACGCCACGGACCCCAGGTGCTCGGCGTCCAGCCACTTTGCCGCATGATGCTCGCGCAGGGTGAGCCCACCCTCGCCAAGCGAGCACAGGAAGCAGTCCATGTGCAGGTGGAAGGTCTCGTAGTCGTGGTCGACGGTGGTCACGAGGCGCTCGACGACGATCCTCGCGTCCAGCTCCTCGGCAATCTCGCGCACGATGGCTTGCTCGGGCGTCTCGCCGGGCTCGACCTTGCCGCCGGGGAACTCCCAGCCGCCCTCGTAGTCGCCATGGCCGCGCTGGGTGGCAAGGACCTTGCCTCCCTGCCTGATGATCGCTGCGACGACGTGAATCGATTCCATGGTGCCCCCAACGCGCGTGACTTGCCTCCTGGCAGTGTAGCCGATCGACTGGACAAAGGTAACAGGTACCTTTGTCCAGTCGCGGTATCCTATATGCCGGCCCCTCGACATCGTGTCAGGGGCCGGAGGCTTGGCACGCATGGGGGAGGGGGACAACCATGGCGAAGAGGGTCGTAGCGGTCAACGCGAGCCCGCGCAAGGGCTGGAACACCGACATGCTGGTGAGCGAGGCCGCACGCGGGGCGGAAGAGGCCGGCGCCGAGGTCGAGAAGTTCGACCTGTACCGGCTGGACAAGTACACCGGTTGCATCTCCTGCTTTGGCTGCAAGCGCGAGCGCAGCGCCGGCAGGTGCGTGTGCCGCGACGGGCTCACGCCGGTGCTCGACGCCATTCGCGAGGCCGATGGCCTCATCATGGGCACGCCCAACTACCTGGGCGAGGCCAGCGCCAGCTTCCGCGCGCTCTACGAGCGGCTGATCTTCCAGTGCCTCACCTACAACCTCGACCGGCCTTGCTGCAACGAGCGTGAGGTGCCGACGCTGCTCATCATGACGAGCAACGCCCCGGACGTCTACTACGCCGACCTCATGAGGGGCTACCAGCAGACGCTGTCGCGTTTCGTCGGTCCCACGCAGGTGCTGCGCAGTGGCAATACGCTGCAGGTGAAGGACTATGAGAGGCTCGACTGGGAGTGGACGATGTTCGATCCCGCGGAGAAGCGCCGTCGTCGCGAGGAGGTCTTCCCGCAGGAGCTCGCCCGCGCCTTCGAGATGGGCGCCGCCCTTTTTGTCCATTAGGGGATACTCCCTTTTTGGACAATGCCGAGGAAGGAGCCGTATGCGCCTGTTCATAGCCGCCGAGCTGCCGGAGGAGATGCTCGATGCCCTCGTCACGACACAGGCCGAGCTGCGCGACACCCTGCGCGGGCGCTACGTGGCGCCCGACATGTTGCACGTGACACTTGCCTTCCTGGGGGATGTGCCCGGCGCGCTGGTGCCAGACGTCATCGGCGCGCTCGAGGCGGCTTGTGCGGATGTGGGTGTCATCGACGCCTCGCTGGGCGAGCTGGGCTACTTCGGTCGCCTGCGCAAGGCCACGCTCTGGCAGGCCGTGGACGGCGGGCTTGCACTCGTCAACCTTGCGGAGACCGTGCGCGTGCAGCTGCGCCTGGGCGGCTTCTCCTTTGACGCGAAGGAGTTCAAGGCGCACGTCACCCTCATGCGCGCGGTGGACCTCTCCGCCGTGGGCTCGCTGCCCATGCCGCATATCGCTCGCGGGGCGATCGATGCGATCACGCTGTTCTCGTCGGATCTGTCGGGGCCGCATCCCGTGTACGAGCCGCTCCATCGCGTGA
>CAMPCT010000194.1 GCA_946647055.1 uncultured Atopobium sp.
AGGACAACGGATTCTGGTTCCGTCAGTGGGGGTTCGATTCCCTCCATCCCAGCCACGTCCTGCCACCCATAGCACGGCCCGTTCGTCTAGCGGTTAGGACGCCGCCCTCTCAAGGCGGAGATCACCAGTTCGAATCTGGTACGGGCTGCCAAAACCTCCGCAGGCCCCTCACGGGGCCTGTTTTCGTATGCGTGGCCGGGCTGCCCGCGTCTGCGTTCTGTGCGACAATGGCCGCAGCGCAGAAGGGAGGCCGACCATGGCCGCAGACAGGGCAATCTATGAGCACATCGTGACGAGCATCGTCGATGGCAGGCTGCCGGACGACTTCAGCCTGGAGGACTACGACGAGCCGGGCCAGCCAATCCGCATGGCGGACGGCGCGTTGGACGGCATCCACGTCTATCACATGGCGCCGCCCGAGTTGCCTGACGACATCGTCCAGACCATCGCCGATGCCTTCGAGCTGTCCTGCGCGGGTGGTCGCGACGCAGCCGATGCGACGCTCTCGCAGCTGCTCGCGCAGTACCGGGCCATCGGGCTGGTCGACCAGATCCAGCAGGCCGTGATGGACGTCGCGCAGCGGGTCCCCGCGCAGGCACTCTATGGAAGTGCGGTCCTGCCCATCCTCACCTCGACCGACAAGGAGATGGTCAAGCTCGGCCTGGCCGTCCTCGAGATGTTCAACGAGCCGGACGAGATGATGAAGGAGGTCGTGCGCAACCTCGCGCTCTCCGACGAGTTCACGATCTTCTGCGCGTGGAACGCCCAGAAGTGGGCCAACGGCAACCAGGAGCTGCTCGAGATGGCCCGCAGGGTGCGCGGCTGGGGACGCGTCCACATCGTCGCGATGCTCGAGCCCACGACCGACGAGGTCCGCGACTGGCTCTTCCGCGACGGCGTCGACAACGACGTGATGCCCGAGTACTCGGCGCTCGTGTGCTACGTCAAGGCCGGCGTGGCCGAGCGCCTTGCCGGCGAGATGGGTCACGACGACTTCTCGGCGGCGACGGCGATCGTCCGCTCCGCCATGGGCGACGGGCCGGTGCCGGGCATTCCGATGCTCGACGACCCCAAGGCCGAGTTTGGGCGCTACGTGGCACAGGCTGCCCGCCAGACGCTCGACCTTGACGACTGCGAGTGTCTCCTTGCCATCGCCCGGTTTGCGCGGGACAAGGGCTGGGACGACCTCGTGGCGAGCTGCGAGGCCCTGCTGCGCACAGATGCCGTGCGCTCGATGCTGGTGGGCGAGCTCGCGCAGGGCAGGGGAGTGGAGCTTGCGCAGGTTCTCGGCCTGCCCTACAAGGACGCGTTGCTCGAGGCCATGCGCTCCGACTTCGACAACCTCTATCCCCAGTGCCGGTGGCTCATGGACGACCCGGCGTACCTGCCTGCCGTACTCGACCTCTATCGCGAGCGCGTGCCGCTCGAGAGCATCGAGGACGACCCGCGCGACGAGATCGGCCTGAGCGAGGAGTTCGACCGCTACAACAAGCTCGACTTCCTCGTCCAGTCGCTGCGCCACAAGCTACCGGTCGGCCTCGACTTCGTGTTGAGGACGCTCACCTCGCCCACCACGCGCAACCGCACCCTGTCGCACCGTGCGCTGCGGTGCTGGGTGAGCGACGAGGGGCGCCCGCTTGCCGAGGTCTCTCCCGAGGCGTACCAGCGCCTGCGCTACGCGTATGACCGGGAGCTGCGCGAGGACATCCGTGCGAACATGCTGCCCCTGCTCGAGGGTGCGACGGAGTTCGATGAGGACGTCATGTAAGGCGTGGGCCTTCCGGCATCTTCCTCCCATGCCACGCGCGCATTGGCGTGTGCGGCCGGTCGGTGCTAACGTTGGTGCCGTACGTCACGTGAGGGGAGAGGACCCATGAGATATCGCATCAACCGACGCACTGGTGACCGTATCAGCGAGATCGGCCTGGGCTCGTCGAGCATGCACCTCGCCGGCAGGGACGAGGGCGTGGCGGCGCTGCGTCGCGCCGTCGAGGGCGGCGTCAACTACTTCGACCTGGCCGCGGGCGATGCCAGCGCCTTCCCCATCTACGGCGAGGCCCTGCATGACGTGCGCGACCAGGTGCTCTTCCAGATCCACTTTGGCGCGGACTATACTGCCGGCGCCTACGGTTGGAACCTCGACCTCGAGGCGACCAAGCGCTCGGTGGACTGGCAACTCTCCCAGCTGCGCACCGACCACATCGACTATGGCTTCATCCACTGCCTGGACGAGGACGCCGACTGGGAGACCTATCGCGAGCAGGGCATCTACGACTACATCCTGCAGCTGCAGCGCGAGGGCGTGGTGCGCCATGTGGGGCTCTCGTCCCACACCCCGCACGTCATCCAGCGCGTCCTGGACGAGGTGCCCATCGACATGCTCATGTTCTCGATCAACCCCGCCTACGACTACGGCCAGGGCGAGTACGCGGTGGGCGGCGTCGACGAGCGCGCCGAGGTCTACCGTCGCTGCGAGGCCGAGGGCATCGGCATCTCGGTCATGAAGCCCCTCTCGGGAGGGCAGCTGCTCGATGCCGCGACCTCTCCCTTTGGCCAGGCGCTCACGCCCTACCAGTGCTTCCGCTACGCCCTCGACAAGCCGGGCGTGCTCACGGTCCTGCCTGGCGCGCAGAGCGTGGAGCAGGTCGAGTCGCTGCTTGCCTACTGCGACCAGCCGGACGAGGCGTGCGACTGGTCGGTGGTGGGGACCTTCGCGCCCCCTGAGGCCGGCGGCACGTGCGTCTACTGCAACCACTGCAAGCCCTGTCCCATGGGCCTCGACGTGGGCCTCATCAACAAGTACTACGACCTCGCACGGGCGGGTGACGTCCTGGCGGCCGAGCACTATCGCACCCTCGAGCTGCGTGCGGACTCGTGCGTGGGCTGCGGCCACTGCGACAGCCGCTGTCCCTTTGGCGTGCGGCAGAGCGAGCGCATGCAGGAAATCTCGGCATACTTTGGATAGTCGCTGGATTCACGACACATACCTGCCCTTGCGCTAGAATCAGAACTTCGAGAACGGTCGAGCCCGCGCCTGCGGGCTCTTTCGAGAGAGGCGACGGGGGCAATGGCTGACGAGAGGGGCACAGGGGGCAAGCCGTCCTCCCGCTTCTCGTCGGCAGCTGGTGGCGTGGCCGACAAGGTCAAGGACGTCATCGCGTCGCTGGCATCGTCGCAGGACAAGGACAAGGAAGAGGGCGATGACATCGCCGGCGCCATCAAGGGCGCGCTCTTCCTGGTTGCCGTCATCCTCGTCTACGTCGTCTACCTCACCGTCACGGGCCAGACCGCCCAGATCATCGACGCGCTCTCCAAGGTCAAGACGGGCTGGGTGCTGGGCGCCCTTGCCTGCTATGGTGTGTACTTCCTGCTGGGCGTCGCCTCGTATGCCGTGGCCGTGTGGTTCGACCGCGACTCCCCGGCGGGCCTGCTCGACCTCATCTCCGTCTGCGCCGCGAGCATCTTCTTTGGCAACCTCACACCCGGCGCCTCGGGTGCCGGCCCGGCCGAGATCGTGCGCCTCACGCGCACGGGCCTGGATGCCGAGGAGGCCTTCGCGACGCAGTTCACCAAGTTCTTCGTGTTCCAGCTGGCGCAGGTCATCTTCATGGGGACGGCGCTGGCCATCGGCTTCCCGGTGTACTACCGCACGCATGGGGCCATCATCTTCGTCGACCTCATCTGCTTCATCGCAAACTGCTTCCAGTTCCTCATCCCGCTTGCCGTGTGCCTCAAGCCCATGGTGGTCATGCGCGTGGGGAACTCCGCCATCAAGTTCCTGTCCAAGCGCGGCTTCCTGCGCAACTACGGGCACTGGTACAACCTGGTGAACCGCCAGACCGCCGAGTTCGCCAAGGCCTTCCGGTCCATGATCGGGCACCCGCACGGACTCTTTGCCATCCTTGCCCTGCTTGTGGCCCAGATGGTGGTTCTGGCGGCGGTGCCTTGGTTCGTCCTGCGCGCCTTCGGGCGCAAGGCCGCGCTGCCCGCGGTCATCCTTGCCGGCGCGATGGTCCAGATGTTCTCCAACGCGGTACCCCTGCCGGGCGGCACCGGTGGCGCCGAGGCCGGCTTCGCCCTGTTCTTTGGCAAGATGTTCGGGCCCTTCGTGAACGCCGGCTTCGTGGTCTGGCGTATCGTGTGCTACTTTGCGCCCACCATCATCATGCCCACCATGCTGGGGCTGCGCTCAGGTGGTAAGCAGAGCCTCTACCAGCGCTGGAACACCCTCACCAAGGTGAGCGGGGAGCGTCGCGTGGACGGCGTGCGCGTCAAGCCCGCGCAGCGGCCCAGCTGGACCGAGCGGCACAAGCGCCAGAGGGGCGGCGGACATCGCCGCAGCAGGTAGGGCGGTCTTCCGGGTACGGCTCGGGATTAATGCGTCGTGTCGGGCGTCGCAGACCCCTCCGGCCGGGTACGGCTCGGGAAATGGGAGCCGTACCGGGTACAGCTCGGGAAGTCGGAGCCGTACCGCGCCATGACACCGCCGCAAAGCAACACCTATGGCCTGACGTTGGCGAGCCATGCCAACAGCTCGTC
>CAMPCT010000195.1 GCA_946647055.1 uncultured Atopobium sp.
GAGAAGTCCCAGGACCACCAGCGCCAGCACAGCAAATACCGCGGCTATCCTCTTCTTCATTCCTGACCGCCTCCTCCGAGATGCCTGGCGAGCATGCTCACCGGGTTGAGCTGCACGAGCTGCCCCGCGCGAACCGAGTGGTCGGGGGCATCCGGGCCCTTGGCCCATACCTTCCGACACGACAGCGCGAAGACAAAGGCGCAGATCATACAAGACAAATTATAAAGAAGCCATAGGTAGAGAAACAGGTTCTCGCTGAAAGAAAAGGCGAACGCCACCCGCACCAACGCAAGGGCGTGCAGCAGGACCCCCACGAGGAAGGGCACCAGGTGGACCGGGTTCCAACGGCCCTGTTCGTCCTTCCGCGTCACCGCGAACTTCCTCTGCCGCACGCCGACCGTCTCCAGGAGCACGGGGACGAACAAAAACGGCGTCAGGCACAGCTCGTAGAAGCAGCTGAGGTAGGGCGTGCGCCTGTGTTCGGAGAACGTCCACAGGGCCAGCGCGGCCACGGCATAGTACGGCAGCCAGCAGGCAAGGAGCTCGAGGGACGTGCAGCGTATGACGGAGATTCCCGCCAGGGCGTACAGCAGGGGCCCGGAGAGGTACACCAGGCGCTTCAGCGGGAAGAGCCAGTAGACGATGGCCAGGAGGTAGCTGACCTTCTGGGCAAGGGTCAGCGACCTCGCAGAGAGGAGCCTGGTGCTGCGAAGGGAACGGATGCATCCCCTCGCCCACCGCTGCCTCTGCGTGATGAGGGAGGGCAGGTCCTTTGGCACCTTGCCGCAGGCCAGCTCCTCCGTCAGGTAGACGGACTCGTAGCCCCGCTTCTGCATCTCGATGCCAGTCGCAAAGTCCTCCGTCACCGTGTCGGTGGCGAAGCCCCCGACCTCCTCCAGCGCCTTGCGCGAGATCAGCATGTTGGTCCCCGCGAGTATCACCGCGTTTATGGCGTTCCTGGAGGGCTCGATGCTGAAGTAGAAGTAATCCTGCTCGTTTGGGATGGTGTCGCTCACCGCCCGTTGGAACAGGTCCGGGCTATCGAAGCACTGTGGCGTCTGGACGTATCCGACCCTCTCGTCCAGCTTCCCGTCGTCGCCCAGCATGTGCGGCACCGTTCGCTGGAGGAAGCTCCTCGATGGGCGCATGTCCGCGTCAAACACCGCGATCAGGGGGGATTCCGTCTTGCTCAGGGCCTCGTTGATGTTCCCCGCCTTCGCGAAGACGTGCTCCTCCCTGGTCAGGTACCCAAGGCCCTGCTCCTCGCAGTAGGTGCGCAGCTCGTCATCGTCGCCGTCGTCGCACAGCCAGACGTGCAGCTTCCCGTCGGGATACTCCATCTCCATGCAGGAGCGCAGCGTCTCCTTGAGCAGGGACGCAGACTCCCCGCAGGCGGTCACGAGCACGTCCACGTCGGGAACGTCCTCCGTGATGCCCACGTCACTCCTTCTCTCGCTGGCGGTGCTGATCGCCAGGTGACAGACCAGCTCCAGGAATCCAAGAAGCTCCGTGAGCAGGACTATCACCGCGAACACCTTGCCGACCACCGACTCGTGCACGGGGAAGGACCAGCCGATCCTCCACAGGAAGTACCACCCGGCAAGGAGGACCAGCAGCACGAGGAGGATCTTCTTCTTCCCCGCCATCAACGCCTCCCCCTCATCTTCTCGAAGATGAGCTTCCCGTTCTCCGTGTAGTCCTCGGTACTCCAGTTACCGTACGTCGTCACGTCCGCACGAATCAGCGAGTAGACCTCGTCCTTGTTGCACAGCGACCAGGCGCACCAACTTATCCCCTCGTCGTTGAGGTAGTCCAGGAACTCCGCGCCGGTCTGGCGGTCGTCGTTCCCCATTCCCCACTCGCTGACGAAGACCGGCAGCTGCCTGTCGACGGCCTCCCTCAGCACAGAGTCACCAGGATGCAGCCCCACGTAGTAATGCCAGGTGTACATGAGGTTCTCGGCGTCGATGGGCTCCTCCCAGCAACAGGACAGCTGCGAGGAATACCCCGGGGTGCCGACGAGAATCACGGCATCCGGCGAGTACTGGCGTATGACCGGGATGATCGCGTACGCGTACTGCGAGATCTCCTGCCACGACGCCTTGTTGGGCTCGTTGCAGATCTCGTAGATGACGTTCGGCGTCCCCGCGAATCTCGAGGCGACCGCGTCAAAGAACGTGATCGCCTCCGAGATGTGGTCGTTGGGGTTCCCGTCATCCAGGATGTGCCAGTCGACGATGACGTACATGTCGCTGGCGATCGCGTCCTCGATTCCGCATATGACCTGGGTCAGGTTGTGTTCGGGCTCCGCGACGTACCCATGCTCCCCGGCGGTGTACATGGCGATGCGGATCACGTTGCCGCCCGCCTCCTTGACGGACCGCATCGCGTTCGCGTTCAGGTACTCGCCGTACCACGCGATGCCATGCGTGCTCACGCCACGGAGCTGAACGGGCTCTCCCCTGTCGTCGCACAGCTTCCCGTCCACCACCTGCAAAGGGCGGACCTGCTCGCCTTGGTCGTTGGAGGAGCGGCATGCCGTGAGTGCGCACAAGCACGCGCACAGACACAGCACTATGAGCCTTCTCACCATGGCACCTCCAAAGCCTACTAGTTATACACCATTCAGGGGCCTTCCAGCTCACTCGTCTTTGACGCGACGGGCAACGATTTCTCTGCCCATCACGATCTCGGTTGTCCCGACTTGGATTCTGGAAGGCACATGTTCCGACCGAGCCCCCTTGAGGGCTCTCCGGGCACATCTGCCTTGGTGGCCCCTACTTCTCCGCAAGTGCCAGGCGTGCGGAGACCAGCTTGACGCAGAGCACGAAGACGTCGAGCGCGGCGCCAAGCTCGTCGAGCGTGGGGAACGTCGGTGCGATGCGGATGTTGGTGTCGCGGGGGTCCTGCTTGTAGGGCCAGGTGGCACCGGCGCCGGTCATGGTGACGCCCAGCTCCTTGGCGAGCGCGACGATGGCCTTGGCCGAGCCCTCGGGACCCTCGAAGCTCACGAAGTAGCCGCCACGGGGCTTGGTCCAGGTCGCGACGCCCAGTTCGCCCAAGCCAGCCGAGAGCTTGTCCTCGACCAGCTGGAAGCGCGGGCGCAGAATCTGGGCGTGCTTTCTCATGTGCTCGCGGACGCCCGCCACGTCGCGCAGGAACGCCACGTGCGCAAACTGCGAGATCTTCTCGGGGCAGACGCGCATGGCCGAGAAGTGCGCGCGGATGTCGGCCATGTTGGCGTCGCTCGCGGCCACGAAGGCCAGGCCCGAGCCCGGGAAGGTGACCTTGGCGGTGGAGGCGAACTCGTAGACGAGGTCGTCATTGCCCGCCTCGGCAAGGGCGTCGAAGATGTTGAGCAGCTCGTCGCCCTCGTCGTAGAGGTCGTGGACGATGTAGGCGTTGTCCCAGAAGACGCGGAAGTCGGGCGCCGCGGGCTTGAGCGCGGCAAAGCGGCGGACCGTCTCGTCGGAGTAGGTATAGCCCTGGGGGTTGGAGTACTTGGGAACGCACCAGATGCCCTTGACCTGCGGGTCGTTCTCGACCAGGTCCTGCACGACGTCCATGTCGGGACCGTCGGGCGTCATGGGGACGGGGATGTTCTCGATGCCGTAGTGGGCGGTCACGGTGAAGTGGCGGTCGTAGCCGGGGGCCGGGCAGAGGAACTTGATGGCGCCCTGCTGGCACCACGGGGTGTTGCCGCACACGCCGAGCGCATAGGCATGGGCGACGAGGTCGTGCATGAGGTTGAGGCTCGACGAGCCGTTCACGATCACGTTCTTGACGTCGACACCGAGCAGATCGGCCGCAAGGGCGCGCGCGGAGGGCAGGCCGTCGGGCGCGAAGTAGTTGTCGGCGAGGACGACGCCGTCGGTGAGGTCGGTCTCGCTGGTCAGGAGGTCAAGCATGGGCTTGGAGAGCGCGGTCTGCTCGGGGCTGGGCTTGCCGCGGGCCATGTCGAGCTTGAGACCCAGGGCACGCAGCCCCTCGGCCTCCTGCTCCAGGCGCGCGACCTCGGCCTCGAGTGCGACACGGTCCATCAGCTGGTAAGCGTTTGCCATGGTTCCCCCTCTGCTCGGCATGCGATCGATGAAAGTATACGGTGTGGAAGGCCTGTCGCTGCTACCATTGGGGGACAAGAACGCCAATCGTCACAATCGGGGGGAAGCATGGCGGCCGACGAGCAGTTCGAGTTGCAGCATCTGGTGGACAGGCTCTTCCTGCAGACTGACGTCGTGAGCAAGGTCGACGTGGTGGTGCAGGCGAAGGCCGACGACCTGGGTGACGACCTGCTCGAGGTCGTGTCGCTGCTGCCAGGTGGCACGTACAAGCGGGCGCGCCTTTGCGACCAGCTCAACTCGATTGTCACGGCCCACGGCTGGGGTTTGGTCTACGGAACGGTCGAGTAGGGCCCGCGGGGCCTCCCGGGCCGGGTACGGCTCCGAGAATGCGACCTGTACCGGGTACGGCT
>CAMPCT010000196.1 GCA_946647055.1 uncultured Atopobium sp.
GCATGCACAGGCGGCTCTGGCCGATGCCGCCGCCGATGGTGTAGGGCAGCTCGCCCGCCAGGAGCATCTTGTGGAAGGGCAGCTCGCGACGGTCGTCACAACCGGCAAGGGTGAGCTGACGGTCGAGCGACTCCGGGCTCACACGGATGCCCATGCTGCTGGCCTCGAGGGCACAGCCCAGCACGTCGTCCCAGAAGAGCAGGTCACCATTGAGCTCCCAGTCGTCGTAGTCCGGAGAGCGGCCGTCGTGGGGCTCGCCAGAGCGCAGGGTACCGCCAATTCCCTGGATGAAGGTGGTGTGGTGGTCGGCCACGAAACGGTTCTCGCGCTCCTTGGGCGTCAGTTCGGGATAGAGGTCCTCGAGCTCCTGGGCGGTCACAAAGGTGACGTCGCGGTCGAGCTCGGTCTCGAGCTGCGGATAGTACCACTTGAGCTCGTCGAGCGTGCCGCAGATGGCCGTGACGATGCGCTTGACGACCTCCTGCAGGTACTCGGGA
This sequence comes from uncultured Atopobium sp., assembly GCA_946647055.1. Next base: position 498 of record CAMPCT010000196.1, read on the forward strand.
GTACGGTCCTCGACGTCGATGACCTTCTCCCAGTCCCACTGGTCCACGTAGATGGAGTGGAGGTTGTCGAGCTCCTCGTCGCGACGAATCGCGTTCATGTCGCAGAGGACGCCCTTGCCCACGTTGAAGTCGTAGCGCTTGAGGGCAAAGCGCTTCCACTTTGCCAGCGACTGCACGACCTCGGCATCGCCGCCCACCGCGGGAACGTCAAAGCCCACGGGACGCTCGACGCCGTTGAGGTTGTCGTTGATGCCCGTGGTGGGATCGACCACCAGAGGCGCCGTCACGCGCACCAGATGGAGCGCCGCGCAGAGCTTGGCGAGAAAGACGTGCTTGATGCGCTCGATGGCGCGCTGGGTGTCGTAGAGCGAGAGTTGCGGCTCGTAGCCCTCGGGTATGGTTGTCATGGCATCTCCCCCCTGACGTCTCCGACCTCATAGAAGGCACGGTACATCAGAGACACGCACTTTGGTGCATGATGCGCAGAATCGAAGCCACCTTGCAACGAAAGCGCGACGGGGATGGCCGCGAGTCGTCCCCAAGCACAGAAAGCCCCGGAGAGTACCACCGGGGCGTGTCTGTAAAGAAGGTTGTCCTAGATGGAGGGGGCTGGGGTTGTCAGCGCGCGATCGCGGGCAACCCTCTCCTCGCTGCCAGACGCCTGCCGACCCCTGCGCACGAACTCGCACGACACCGCACCAGCGATCACGAGCGCGGCGCCAAACAGCTGCGAGGGTGCCATCGACTCACCGAGCATCGCGGCGGAGAGCAGGACGGCCGTCAGCGGTTCCACGTAGTCGCAAGCGGCGACCGTCTGGGCAGGGAGCCTCGTGATGGCACTGAAGTACAGGTAGCATCCGATGCCCGTGTTCACGAGGCCAAGCATGAGCGCCGGCGCGATGCTGGCAACCGGAATGGGCACGAGTTCGATGCCCTGGACGGCAACGGCAATGATCGAGGCGGCTGAGGCAGCGACGAGCTGCACTGCCGAGCACTCCAGGCCGCTGCCCGAGCGAGCCTTCTTGCACAGGACGATCATCATGGCATAGGCGACGGCCGCAGCGAGACCATGCGCGATTCCCCTCATGCCGTTGGCCCCTGCCGCAACTGGGCCGTTCGCAAGCAGGGCGCCAAAGACGACGACACCAAAGCAGGCGCAGGCAGGCAACGTCAGGCGTTCCCCAAACAAGAGCGGCGACGCGGCCATCACCAGGACGGGGCCAAGCGCATAGAGCAGCGAGGTGATGCCAACGCCAACCTCGCGATAGGCCATGTACACGAACACCCAGCAGACCCCGAGGGCGGCACCGGATCCGGCGACGAGCAGGAGGTCGCGAGGAGACTTGTGAAGCGTGAAGCCCTTGCGGCCAACGATCAGGAGGGCGCAGAGCAAGGCGGCACCCAGCGAGCTGCGAAGGACGACGATTTCGGCGCTCGGCAGGTCGATGGCGGAAGCCACGATGCCGTTCGATCCGAAGAGCAGCAGAGAGCCGAGGTATTTTTGGTAATCGCGATTCATGAATCCAATGTACACCTCTGCTATCATTTCGTATAGCGGGACTTTTGCAATGTTACTTTGCAATATCCGGGAGGTTTGCACATGGATATGGGCGTCCAGAAGTACCGGGCATTCGTCGAGGCCGTCGACTCGGGCAGCCTGGCTGCGGCGGCATCACGCATGGGCTACTCGATATCGAGCGTGAGTCGCATGGTCGCCGACCTCGAGGCTGGCTGCAGGGTGCGTCTGCTCGAGCGCAGCAAGGCCGGTGTGAGGACCACACCTGATGGGGAGCGCCTGCTCGCCCGCGCACGAAGGGTGGTGGCCGCCTGTGACGGCTTCGACGAGGAGGCGGCCAGCATCCGTGGCATCGAGTCCGGGATGGTGAGAATTGGCACGGTTTCGAGCGTTGCCACCCACATCCTGCCATCGACCATGGCGACGTTTCGCAAGGCCCATCCCCAGGTCGACTTCGAGCTGCTGCTGGGGGACTACACAGAAATCGAGTCGTGGCTGAGCGATGGACGCGTCGACCTTGGCGCACTCAGGTCACCCGCCCCAAGATGGCTCAAGTCGCACCTCCTCGTGCACGACCGCCTTGTGGCAGTCGTCCCCGAAGGACATCCGAGGGCAGCGGCCAGGTCGTTCCCGCTTCAGGCGTTCACGGAGGAGCCGTTCCTGGCCTTGGAACGCGGGAGCATCTCAGAGGTCGGAAGCGTGTTCGAGGCGGCGGGAATCATCGTCCAACCAGCCTTCTCCACCTGGGACGACTACGCAATCATGGCCATGGTCGAGGCGGGGATGGGCCTGGCGATACTTCCCGAGCTCATCACCCGGCGAAACGCCTACGACATTGCGACGGTACCCCTTGACGTACCGGCAGACCGAAGCATCGACATCGCCTGGCGTTCGACGTCCGCCCTGCCAACCGCCGCGCACGCCTTCCTCGAGATGGTTCTGGCATCCTGACACCTTCTAATTCCCCGACGACATGTTGTGAGTGAGTCCCTCGGCTCGTTAAAAAAGGGGCCGCCCAGTCGGGCGGCCCCAGTCCGTCGCACGTTGGGGAAGCTCCCCCTCGTGCAACCTACTTCTTGATCACGTAGAACTTGATGCCCTCTGCCTTCCAGCCGTTCTCCTTACAGATCTTGTCGTACTCGACCTTGGACGGCGTGTAGTGGTGCTTGCCGCGTCCCAGGCGGTAGTTGTACGCACGGTAGATGGGGATGGTCGTGCGGCCGTTGATCGTGGCGCCCTTCTTCAGCGTCCAGAAGCCAGCGCCCTTGTCGACGACCCATCCGTCTGCCAGGTACTGCTTCATCTCCGTTCCGTACACCAGGTAGATATGGTCGCCCGTACGGCCCTTGTCGTAGAGGCGCCAGACGTAGACGAAGTCACCCTGCGTGGAGGCGGCATAGGACGAAGGGGCGGGCAGGTTCGGGCTGTACCACGCGATGTTCTCCTGACGCCAGTCCTTGTAGTTGCCGGAGCCGCACGCGTTGTACTCGGCCTTGGACTTGGTCCAGAGGTGCTCGGAGGTCTTGGTGTTGTACATGCGGTAGATCGGGATGAGGGTGATCGTGGTGTCGACCTTCTTGGTCTGGACCTCGAACGCGGGATTCTCGAACGTACTGGAGGTGAAGGTGGTGTTGCCAATGGAGTCCGACTTGGACGTGGTGCCCACGGTCTCGGTCTCCACGTGGCTCTCGTCGTTGGCGCAGACGCGCTTCGCGGTCACGGAGCTGTTGTCAGCGGCCCACGTGTAGGTCGGGTTACCCCATGCGTGGCCCGTGGCGGGAAGCACGGTGTGCTCGCTCGAGAGCTCCTCGCCACAGACAGTGCAGATGACGACCATGTCATAGCCGCCATCCTCGGTGCAGGTCGGCTCGACGCGGTTCTTCTCGACGGCGTCAGCAGGAGAGTGGCCGGTCTTCTCGACGATGAAGTGCTCGCTCGAGAGCTCCTCGCCGCAGACGGTGCAGCGGACGACCATGTCGTAGCTGCCGTCCTCGGTACAGGTGGGTGCGACGTTGTTCTCCTTCGCGGCCTCACCGGGCTTGTGGCCGGCTGCCGGGATGGGGTCGGTCTTCTCGTCGATATAGGTCTTCCCCTCGAAGATGACGGACGCGGTGTAGACGGTCTTGCCCTCTGCGGTGCAGGTCGGGTTGGTCGTGACGCTGGTGACCTCCGCGGGCTTGGTGATGCTGTAGCCGTCGTCGTTCTTGCACAGGACCTTAGCCGTGACGGTGTAGCCGTTATCGGCCGGAGTCCAGGTCCACTCGATGTGCTCGTAGTCCATGTCGTGGCCCTTGGCGGGAATCACCTCGACGGCGGTCTGGACCTCGAACGCGGGATTCTCGAACTCCTTGCTCGTGTAGGTGTTGCTGCCCTCAAGCTCGTCGGTCGGCTCGACCGTGACGGTCTTGTCCGGGTCGACGTCGACGGTCTCGGTCTCGACGTGGGTGGCGTCGTT
>CAMPCT010000197.1 GCA_946647055.1 uncultured Atopobium sp.
TTCGTGGAATAAGGCGCCAGGGGGCAGACCCTGGGCTCGTCCGTCTCCCCGGGCAACAGTTGTCCCGGGAGACAGGCAGACGGCGAAATACGGGCAAATATGTCCCCGCGGGCAACAGTTGTCCGCGGGGACATTGCGTAGCAGCCAGCGATGACATGTGCTAGCTGCGTGTTTTCGCGCCAGACGTTGGCGCGGACGTGTCGATTGCCGCATACTAGCTGCCATGACTACTTCATTTGCCGAGCTCGGGCTCAACGAGCAGATCCTCGCCGGGGTGGACGCCCTCGGCTTCACCGAACCAACTCCCGTCCAGGCACAGGCCATCCCACTCGTGCTCGCCGGCCGCGACGTCGTCGCCTCCGCCCAGACGGGCACGGGCAAGACCGCTGCCTTCGCGCTGCCCACCCTGCAGCTCGTCCTTGGGAGGACTCCCGCGGCGCATGCCGACGCACCGATGGCGACCGCGCCGTCCGAAGAGAGTCCCTCGACGGAAGAGGCAGGTGACGAGCCGGAGCAGCCCAAGCGCCGCAGGAGGCGTCGCCGCAGGCGCAGCAAGGGTGGCACCGACGTCATCGTGACGCAGGGCACCCCCGGCTACGGCCCCTACGCCCTCGTCATCACGCCCACGCGCGAGCTTGCCCAGCAGATAGAGAAGGTTGCCTCCGCCGTCTGCGAGAAGACCGGCCAGCATGCGGTCATCGTCATGGGCGGGGCCAAGTTCGACCGTCAGGTCAAGCAGCTCGCCGCCGGTTGCGACCTGCTCGTCGCCACGCCGGGTCGCCTCATCGACCTCATGGACCGCAAGATCGTGAACCTCGGCCAGGTGGAGGTCCTCGTCCTCGACGAAGCCGACCGCATGCTCGACATGGGCTTCTGGCCCAGTGTCCGCCGCATCATGCACGCCGTGCCCGAGAGACGCCAGACCCTGCTCTTCTCGGCCACCATCCCGCCCAGCATCAAGAGCACGATCGACGCCATGCTCACCGACCCCGCCACCGTCGAGATCGCACGCATCGGCGAGACGGCCGACACGGTCGAGGAGCACCTCTGCCCCATCACCCAGGGTCAGAAGACGCAGCTGCTCCAGGCCCTGCTCGAGCGCGACAAGCCCGAGCGGGTGCTGGTGTTCTGCCGCACCAAGAGCCGCGTGGACGAGGTGAGTGCCTCGCTCAAGCGCGCCGGTGTGAAGGCCGACGTCATGCATGCCGACCGTCGCCAGGAGGCCCGCGAGAAGGCACTGGCCCGCTTCCGCGACGGAAGGGTCCAGGTGCTCGTGGCGACCGACGTCATGAGCCGCGGCATCGACGTGAGCGGCATCGACGCGGTGGTGAACTACGACGTGCCCATGGACCCCGAGGACTACGTGCACCGCATTGGTCGCACCGGGCGCGCCGGGGCCACGGGCCACGCCTACACCTTCGTCGCCCCCGACGAGATCACGCCCCTGCGCGAGATCGAGTACTTCACCAAGAAGCTCGTGCCGGTGTGGGACCTCGAGGGCTTTGCCTACGACGACGGCCGCATCGTGCCAAACGACCGCCGCTCCACCACCAAGGTCAACCGAAGCCTGTTCAGCGGGTCACGCTCCAAGGCAAAGGGACCGCGCGGCGGACGCTACGGCCGCCACTACTAACTGGACAAAGGTAACAGGCACCTTTGTCCAACGAGGAGCAGCGCATGAAGCAGTCACGCCCGTATCCGCAGGCAGTCATCACGCGCAAGGCGGCGCGCTCGCTCAAGGCAGGGCACCCCTGGGTGTACGCCGGTGAGGTCCTGCGCCTGGAGCCCTCCCCTGCCACCGGCGAGACGGCCACCAACGGCTGCATCGTCGACCTCGTGGAGGAGAACGGCACCTGGCAGGGCGCCGCGCTCCTGTCCCTCGAGAGCACCATCCGCGCCCGGGTGGTCACCCGCAACGCGAACGACCACATGGACGAGGCCTTCTGGCGCAGGCGCATCGAGTACGCCTGGCGCCATCGCGTGACGGCCATGGGCGCTCGGGGCCTTGCCGGCGAGAGCGACCTCGAGGCCTGCCGCGTCGTCTTCAGCGAGGCCGACGGCCTCCCCGGGCTCACGGTCGACCGATACGGCCAGGTGCTTGTGGTGCAGGTCGGCACCTACGGCATGGAGCTGCTTCGTGACACCGTCTATCCCCTGCTGCTCGAGGTGCTCCGCGAGGACGGGCAGGACGTCCGTTGGATCTACGAGCGCTGCGACGCGCCTGTCCGCGAGAAGGAGGGCCTCCCGGCACGCAAGGGCTGGTGGGGCGACGGCGACCACGGCCCTGCCATGGTGACCGTCCGCGAGAACGCGCTCTCCTTCCAGCTTGACCTCGAGAACAGCCAGAAGACCGGCTACTTCCTCGACCAGAAGTACAACCGGCGGGCCGTGCGCGAGCTCGCGGCCGGGAGGCGCGTGCTCGACTGCTTCTGCCACGTGGGGCCGTTTGGGCTCAACGCCGCGGCGGGCGGGGCGGAGTTCGTGCGCTGCGTCGACGCGAGCCAGGCCGCGCTCGACCTCGCAGAGAACAACGCCCAGCTCAACGGCCTTGCCGAGCGCATGGCCTTCTCCAAGGCCGACATCGTGGAGTGGCTGCCCCAGCTTGCCCGCAGCCGTGCGATGCAGCGCGACCTGGGCGGCCCCTTTGACCTCGTCGTCCTTGATCCACCGGCCTTCACCAAGAGCCGGTCGAACGTGCGCGGCGCCGCCCGTGGCTACCGCGAGATCAACGCCGCGGCCATGCGCCTGCTACCGCGCGGAGGTTACCTGGCCACCTGCAGCTGCTCGCACTTCATGACGCGCGACCTGCTCGCCCAGGCCATCGCCGAGGCGGCGCACGAGGCGAACGTCCAGCTCCGACAGGTCGAGGAGCGCCAGCAGGCACCCGACCACCCCATCCTCTGGGGCTTTCCCGAAAGCCACTACCTGGACTTCTTTGTCTTCCAGGTAGTGTGAGACGGGTGGGTGGTCCCGCCCGCACCGCCTAGAGCAGCGAACCCATGTAGTCCTGCGCCTCTTGGTAGAGCGTCCCTCCCGTCGGCCACTGCGTCGTGGTTGGCGGGACGTCGGTTCCCACGTTGCGGATGTGGACGAACTCGCGGTTCTGCGCATCCATCACCACGACCAGCGTCGTCGCATGGGTTCGGTCGGCACCGCCCATGTAGAACTCGTCCTCCACACGTGAGTACAAGCCCACGTAGGCCACCACGTACCGACACTCGTCAAGCGAGTCGGCAAACCTGTCCGCAGCTCCCTCGGGCACGACAATCGGGTCGGCGAAGGAGCCGCTGATCATGTACGTGGCGGGGTAGAAGCGCGGATAGGATGCATACTCGCCCTCGGTGAACGGGTCGAGGTAGACGGTCAGGTTCAGACCGGCTCCCCTGTTGCCAGCGCAGAAGATCACGTCGTCGAGGTCGACCGACAGGTCCGCGGAGAGTCGGGCGCCAAGCTCCTCATCAAGAAAGCGCAGCTCATGCTCGTCGTCAAAGACAAAGAACTCGTTGGGGTCCCCCTCCTGGGGCAGCTCGATGGAGCCGGCATCCACCAGCTTCTGATAGCAGTCGCCAAAGAGGTCCTCCGCCCAGCGGCCGAGCCCCTCGCCGAGGGCGAAGTAGCTCGGAAGCAGCACGAGCTTGTCCTCAAGCGGGACGGTCGCAGCCCCCACAGACAGGTCGAGGTCCTGCGCGGCCTCGCTTGGCCACTCGTCCGCAGCCTCCACAAGGGGCAGATCCCCGTCAAAGAGGGGAAACGTGTGGCTTCCTGATTCTTCAGCCTCCTGATACAGCAGCTCCTCGGGCACGTTGCTCTCGTCATCGGCAGAGCGGCCGACGTAGAAGAACGTGGCGCGGACGGCATAGCCCGGCACGTCATCCACGGGCTCGAAGCGCACAAGCACGGGACTTGCCGACGAGTTCCCGTACCCCAGACTGACCTCGAGGCCGCTCACCGTCCCGTAGGGCGTGACGACCACCGGGATGTCGGCTTCCTCGATGAGCAGGCTGAGAGAGCGTCCTCCGGGATAATCCGGGTTACCGTCGGGGATGTCCGCATAGAGGGACATGCCCTCGACCGCAAGATGGCAGTCGGCGACCTCGAAGGTCGGCATGGGCTCTTCCGCCGGTGTCGGCTCCTCTGCCGGCGCTTCCTGCTCGGCGGGCTGGTCCTGTGGGGCGTCGTCAGTGGGCGAGCCACAGCCAGCAAGCGGTGTTATGGACAGACAGAGCAGGGCGGCGAGCAGGGCACCCGCCACCGCAGACGGCTTCTTTCGGCGCGCGCGGAAGAACTCGCGGAGCAAGCCGGCGGACTCATCTGCCAGCACACCCGGCGTGACCTCGAACTCGTGGTTGAGCCGCTCGTCGTGGCTCACGTCGTAGAGGGTGCCGAGCGCACCGCCCTTGGGATCCGGCGCGCCATAGACGCAGCGGTCGATGCGGGCGTTGACCATGAGGCCGGCGCACATGA
>CAMPCT010000198.1 GCA_946647055.1 uncultured Atopobium sp.
CCTTCATGCCCATGAAGCGGTAGATCTGGCCCATCCACTCGCTGTCGCGCTTGGCGAGGTAGTCGTTGACGGTGACGACGTGGACGCCCTCGCCCGAGATGGCGTTGAGGTAGCCGGCGAGCGTCGACACGAGCGTCTTGCCCTCGCCCGTCTTCATCTCGGCGATCATGCCACGATGCAGCGCGATGGCGCCGATGACCTGGACATCGAAGTGACGCATCCCCAGGACCCTGCCCGACGCCTCTCGGACGGCGGCAAAGGCCTCGGGGAGAATCGAGTCGAGGGACTCTCCGTTGTCGTAGCGCTCGCGGAAGACCTTGGTCAGGGCGGCGAGCTCATCATCATCGAGGTCGGAGTACCGAGGGGCAAGCTCGCCCACGTGGGCGGTTATCGCCTCGAACTCCTTGAGCTCCTTGTCGGCACCAAACGACAGGAGTTTTGAGAAAAAGCCAGGCATGTCTCTCCTCGGAAAGAACGTCGTGGCCATGCCACGTGCTGTCCATTCTGCATTTGACTGTACCCCTCGGCAGTTTGGGGGGCACCCCCTGTATTCCCACATCATCATAAAAGCGTAGGGAAGACGAGGGCGAGCCCCTGCCACGGGGCCCGCCCTCCACGCTCTCGTCACGAGTCCCGGTATTCGTCGTCCTCGTAGTACTCCCAGCCCGTCTCGCCACCTCCCTCGCACATCTCGCGCACCATGCGGCGCAGGCGCGTCGACGGCGGCACCCCCGCCTCCGCGATGGCGTTTCTCGCATACGCCTCGTAATGCGACCGAGCCTCCTGTATGCGTCCCGCGGTAATGAGCGCCTTCAGGATGCATTCCTCTATATCCTCGCGAAGGGGGCTCACCGAGGACGCGTTTCGTGCGAGGCGCACCGCAATCGTCGCCTTTCCAATGCGCACCGCAGCCTCCGAACCCGCTATCATCGCATCCGCATAGAGCGCTGCAAGCTCGTCGTGGCACTTCGCGAACGTGCCCGTCGGGTCGCTCGGCGGAACGACGATGTTGCCCGGGAACCTGCCCTCCAGCTCGCAACATGCCCGCACGCACGCAAGGTCGTCCCCGTCGTCGGCAAGCACCTCCGCCGCAATCGCCCTGAAGTCGTCGATGTCGCAGCGCAGGCAGTCGGTGGCCATGCGGACATACCCGTTGTCCAGGATCACGAACTGCGTCCCATCCCTCCTCTGCCCGATGGCCCTCCTCAGCACGCTCATGACCGAATAGATGTTGTTGCGTGCCGTGACGAGGTCGCTCTGGGGCCAGAGCGCCTCGCAGACCAGCGACCGACTTGCCTCGTGCTGCGGGCTGACCATGAGAAGCTCCAGAAGCGTCCGTGACGCCTTTCTCCTCCAGCCGTCCTTGGGCACGCTCTTGCCATTGCGCCTCACGCCAAAGCCTCCCAGCATGTGCACCTCGAGACAATCCCCGCCCGGCCGCTCGTCGAGACCCAGGTCGCCCTGTCCGCCAGACAGCCGTCTCCATCGGCGGGCAAACGCGTCTATGTCCTTGAGCCAGTCCTCTGGGAGAACCTCGCGGACAAGGTCGGAGACCTCGTCGCACGAGCGTATCGCGATGAGGAGCAGGGGGAGAGCGGCGGCGGGACATCTCCCCGCACGCTGAATCCTTCGGCACCGCCCCTCTTGTCGACAGCGCGCGACACCCATCACGGCCTCGAGGTCGGCCACGTCACCCGACCAGTCCCGATACTCCTCGAGCCTCGCAAGGTCGGCCGTGCTGTCCAGACACATCTCGACCAGGCCCTCGACGGCAGCGGACATCCCTCCCAGATGGCGTGCGCCAAGATGCTCGGCCGTCTCGAGGGCCTGCCCCGCAAGGACGTAGGCGCGTGGATACGTGCCGTCCATCACGTCGCCCAAGGCCTTCGTGAGGAGGACCTCGGCCCGCACCAGGAAGTCGCCGCGCCTCGCGGCGACGCGGAGCGCCCGGTCGGCCTGCTCGTTGGGGTGCGACTCCCCGGCAAGCCCCGCCAAGAACTCCCGCTCCGCCAGCTGGTACACGAGCTGGTCGCCAAAGCCGCTGGCCATGAGGAAGTCCGTCGACGAGTCTTCCGAAGACGCGTCATCCAGCACCGTCATGTCTCCCACAAGGGTTCCCACGAGCACCATGTCCTCGTGGAGGAGGGCGCTCGAGAAGGTGTTCCCGTCAAGGCGCGCCGCCCCCACCAGGAGCCGCCGGTATGCCTCCTCAACACGTCCCCGCGCAACGAGGACGCGGACGTCGGCATGAAGCAGGAATGCCCGCGCGAGCGGGTCGCCCGAGCACCCCTCCCCCGAACCCACCAGGCCGTCCTCGCAGATCACGTCCTCCCGGTCATCGGTTATCAGCACCTTCTTCGCAAGGCAGGCGACATACAGGGCCCGCGCCTGCATCCACGACCGAAGTCCCTTGCCCTCGGGTGACACCGCCGCGAGACGGGTCCGGGCTCCGGCGTCGTCGCCATCAATGGAACGGACCATGGACGACGCCAGGAGGAACCTGTCCGGATCGACATCCCGGCTGCCGTCCGCCCGCCTGATGACGTCGCGAACAAGGCGCAGCTCGCCGCATTCGATGAGCTCTGCCGGCCATTCGAGCACGAGGTCTCGCTTGGGGGCACTGTCCTCACAGCACCTCAGGGCGAACGCGGCGCGCCTTGCGTCTCCCCTGGTAAGGAGGAGGGCGGCGACCCTGACCATGGTCTCCTGCAGGTCTGGTGCCGCAGCTCTCACCGCATTCTCGCACCCCGCCAACAAAGGGCCCTTGGTAACCGCATCGGGACAGCAGAACGACCTCAGCGAGCTTCCCAGGCCAAGGATGGGCTCATCGGTCACCAGCGACCTCAGCGTGTCGAGGTCGACGCGTCCCACACAGGCGTAGACATCCTCCATGCTCCCCTTCCCCATGAGGAGCATCGCCAGCCTCAGCCTGCGCTCCTCGTCCATGAGCGAGGTCCTCAGGCATGATGCGAGGTATTCGGGAAGTCCGGGGAGCGCGGAGTCTGCCTGCCTCCCAAACAGCGCGGCGTGGCGCGCCTCGTCGACAAGCAACGGTATGCCTCCCGTGAGCATGGCGATGTGATGAGCCGCCTCCTCGTCAGGACATCCATCCCAGCGAGCGATCTCGCCAGAGGTGACCAGCAGATCCATCGAGGACAGGACGAATGGGGATGAGAGGAATTCGAGCACTTGGGCCGCCTCGGGACGAAATGAGAGCACGGTGGCGCAACCACATTTCCTCATGCTCGTGACGCAGCCACGTATTCGCTCGAGGTCGCAATCGTCCAGCGATGGGACGTCGTCGAAGACCATCAACGAGATGGAGGACTTGCGTGGCCTTGTCACCTTCCTCGTGACCCGCCTGAGCTCTGCGACGAGCCGTCTTCCCTCCAGCCCCTCGAGCGACCGGTAGTCCGTCACACGCCTTTGCTGCTCGTACTCGAGGGCAATCTGTTTGCAGAGCGTGGTCTTCCCCATGCCTGGCGCCGCACAGATGGCCACGGGCCTCCCCGCCGACAGGGCCTCCCGGCACCGGTCGACAAGACCAGCCCTCTTTGCCGGCAAGAGGACACCGCGTGAGAGCGGCCTTGCCGTCTGACCTCCCCCATCGCCAAGCTTGGAAGCATCCCGCCCATGATCCGTCGATGAACTCACTACGCACCTCCGTGGCGGTAGGGGCACCGCCTCAGCCACGCAGCCTGACGCTGCGCGGTAGGCAAGGCTAACATCTGGTCAGGAGCAAGCACGTTTTGATGTGAATACATAGTTCACGTTCTTGTTTGGGAACGCAAACAAAGCCCAAACAAGTGGCATGGATATCGTCTGGTTGCAATTTCCGCAGGTTACGCCCCTATCGCAATGCCAATGGCCCGCTATCAAGAGCCTAACAAGCGTTTCGGGATGACTGAATCGGCGAACGGTTCCATGGAGATCGTCATCATGATCGAGCGCTCATGGAGCCAAAACAAAAAAGCGGAGGACCTGCTCGTTGGCAAGTCCTCCGCCTCTACATAGCAAAATGTCCCTTGTTGGTCAGCGACGTCCTGCTCTCCCACGGACTTCCTCCGCAGTACCATCGGCGCTCGGGGGCTTAACTTCTGGGTTCGGAATGGGACCAGGTGTACCTCCCCTGCCATGGTCGCTGACCAACAAGAGACATTCTGTTATCAAAGGGCCCCTCATGTGCCCTGAGGGCCGCACAGCGTGATTACGAGTTTCTTTGGGAAGATCGCAAGCCCAAACCAAATATAAGAAAGAAGAGCTCGACCGATTAGTACTGCTCGGCTGAACGCCTCACAACGCTTACACCTGCAGCCTATCAACCTTGTGGTCTACAAGGGGTCTTACCAAAAGGAAAACTCATCTTGGGAAGGGCTTCCCGCTTAGATGCTTTCAGCGGTTATCCCGTCCGGACACAGCTACCGAGCAATGCCATTGGTTGACAACTCGTACACCGGAGGTCC
>CAMPCT010000199.1 GCA_946647055.1 uncultured Atopobium sp.
GCGTAGTGGTCCTCGAGGATCTCGAAGACGTGGAAGAGCTGCTTGCCAGCCTCCTCCAGGCCAGGCTCGGTGGGGAGCTTGGCGATGGGCTCGGTGTTGCGGATGCCGGCCACGACGTCCTCGCCCTGGGCGTTGATCAGGTAGTCGCCATAGCGCTCGTTGGTGCCGTCGGCCGGGTTGCGCGTGAAGGCGACGCCGGTGGCGGAGGTGTCACCCATGTTGCCGAAGGCCATGACCTGGACGTTGACGGCGGTGCCAAGGGTGTCGTCGATCTTGTTCTGCTTGCGGTACAGGATGGCGCGCGGGGTGTTCCAGGAGCCAAAGACGGCCTGCTCGGCCAGACGGAGCTGGAGCAGCGGGTCGTGCGGGAAGACGGCCTTGCCGTCGACGTCGACCTCGGGGTACTTCTCGACGTCGACGTTGTCGGCGAAGATCTGCTTGAAGGTCTCGACGAGGTCCTTGAGGTCGTCGGCATCGAGGTCGGTGTCGAGCTTGACGCCCTTCTCGGCCTTCTTGGCGTTGATGGCGTCCTCGAACAGCTGGCCCGAGACGCCCATGACGACGTCGGAGAACATCTGGATGAAGCGGCGGTAGGAGTCATAGGCAAAGCGGGGGTTGCCCGTCTGCTTGATGAGGCCCTGGACGGAGTCGTCGTTGAGGCCGAGGTTGAGGACGGTGTCCATCATGCCCGGCATGGAGAAGGGAGCGCCGGAGCGCACGGAGACCAGCAGCGGGTCCTCGTTGTCGCCGAGCTTCTTGCCCATGCGGCTCTCGAGGTCCTTGCGGTACTCGTCGATCTCGTCGAGGACGCCCTCGGGCCAGACGTTGCCAGCACCGGAGTAGGCGACGCAGGTCTGGCAGGTGATGGTGAAGCCACCAGGAACGGGAAGGCCGATGTTGGCCATCTCGGCGAGGTTGGCGCCCTTGCCACCCGTGATCCACTTGGCCTCGTTGACGGTTGCGCCGGCAACCTCGGTGACGTTGTTGCCGTTCTCGTCAAAGCCAAACTTGTAAACGTGCTTCTCGGACATTCGCTCTCCTTGTTTCCAGGCGCACAGTCGTGCGCAACCTGACTACCCTTGCACGTGGCCGGATGGGCATTCGCCCACCTTGTGCCTAATAAGTCATAATAGCCGATGGGTGGCATGTTCTGCCACCCATCGGCAATCTCACAAAAGGTTTGACACTTCGGACAAACGATTGAAAAGAACTTGTACGGACCAGGAAACCTAGATTATCGCGAGGTGCTCGAGGATCTCCTTCGCGATGTCCTCCACCGCCTTGTCACCCGTCTCGATGACGGTGCACCCAACGGCCTCCATGGCCTCCTCGGAGAGCATCTGCTCGCCCACGATGCGCCCGCGGTCCGCGTAGTTGTACGGCAGGTCGGGGTCGTCGTGGAGACGGCGCTCGCGCAGCTCGAGGAGCTTGTCTGTCGTGGCCGTGAGGCCAAAGACGCGCCTGGGGTCGCAATCGAAGATCTCCTTGGGCAGCGTGCGGTCGGGACGGAGCGAGATGCACGCGACCTTGAGGCCCAGGAACGCGAGGTAGGTCGCGACGGGCGTCTTCGAGGTGCGTGAGATGCCCATGAGGATGGCGTCGGCCTCGGGGAGGTCCTGCGGGTTGTGCGTGTCGTCGTGGCTCACGAAGAACTGCATGGCGTCGGAGCGCTTGTACGTCTTGTCGTTGAAGTCGTGGATGGCACCGGCGATGTTCTTGGGCTCGAAGCCCGTGAGCATCGAGATGACCGTGATGGCAGGCCCTATGAGGTCGATCGAGGGGATCCCCCTGCGGTCGAGCTCGCTGCGGATCTCGGCGCGCAGGTCGGGGTCGACGATGGTGTGGAAGACGGCCTTGGGCACGCCGGGCTCGGCGTGGACGTCGAAGTAGCGGCGGACCTGCTCGACGGTCGTGACCTTGGCAAGGCGCTCGATGCGGACGGCACCCGGCTCGAACTGGCTCGCGGCGGCAGCGACGACGTCGCTGGCCGTGTCTCCCAGTGAGTCGGAGACGACGTGGATGACGGGATTGACGTCTAGCTCGAACTCGACGTCCACCTCATCCTCGTACAGGTCGTTCTCGCCCATGTTCAGGTCCTTTCTCGTCGTCCGCCCACCAGGGACGGGCCAAGGAGGCTAGCGCTTGCGCGCGAGCGCGCCGATGTCGGCGACCCCCGCGAACACGCCCGCGAAGCGGTTGAGCAGCCTCAGGCGATTGTTCCTGATAACAGTATCCTCGTCCATGACAAGAACGTCCTCGAAGAATCGGTCGATTGGCCTTCTCAGTCCGGCAAGGGAGCGCAGCGCACCGTCGAAGTCCCCTGCGGCGAGCGACGCGGCAACCCTCTCCTCCCCCGTGACGCACGAGTCGAGCAGCGACCTCTCGGCCTCGCCGAGCAGCGCGGTGTCAACCTCGTCGCCCAGGGAGGCGTCGGCAAGGTGGCTCGCGCGCGCATAGGCGGTCGCGAGGTCGTCGAAGGTCTCCGGGTCCTCGGCACGCGCCGCCTCGAGGGCACGCGCGCGGCTGAGGAACTCCGCGGGGTCGATGACGCCGACCGCGGAGACCGCGTCGATGGTGTCGGGCGAGATGCCCTCGTCACGCGCGATGGCGGCGAGGCGACCCGCGAAGAACGCGGAGACCTTGTCCGCGACGTCCGCCTCGTCAAAGTCGATGCCCTGCTCGGAAAGGAGCGCAAGGGCCCTCCTGACGAGGGACGGCAGGCTGACGGTGGGCAGGGCGCGCAGCATGGCGATGACGCCGATGGCCGAGCGGCGAACGGCGAAGGGGTCCGCCGAGCCGGTGGGCGGCTCGCCGATGGCGAACATGCCGCAGATCGTGTCAAGCTTGTCGGCGATGGCGACCGCCTTGCCCGCCGTGGTGTCGGGAAGGACGTCGCCCGCGAAGCGCGGACGGTAGTGCTGGGCGATCGCCTGTGCGACGACGTCGTCCTCTCCCTGCGCCTTGGCGTAGTAGCCGCCCATCACGCCCTGCTGGCTCGTGAACTCGACGACCGCCTGGGAGACGAGGTCGGCCTTGGCGAGGTGCGCGGCGCGCGCGGCATCCTGGGCGACCACGGCGTCGGGGCTCGCCTGACAGGCGACCTCGCTCGCTATGGCCTCCATGCGCTCGCTCTTCTGCAGGACCGTGCCGAGGCGCTTCTGGAACACGACGTTGGAGAGGCGCTCGCGGAAGGCGTCGAGGCCGACCTTGAGGTCCTCGTCGTAGAAGAACTTTGCGTCGTCGAGGCGTGGGCGCACGACGCGCTCGTTGCCGGCGCGCACGGTGTCGTTGACCCTGGGGTCGGCGTTGGAGACGATGACGAACTCGCGGGTGAGCGACCCGTCCGGGGCATAGATGGGGAAGTAGCGCTGGTGCTTGAGCATCGCCTCGACGATGATCTCGTGCGGTACGGCGAGGAACTCCTCGTCGAAGGTCCCCACCACGACGGACGGCCACTCGCAGAGGTTGACGACCTCGTCGAAGACGCCCTTCGGCGTGTCGACGTGGGCGCCGCCCCGCTCGGCCTCGAGCTGGGAGATGCCCGCGCGGATGACCTCGGCGCGCCTGGCCTCGCCAAGCACGAAGGCGTCCTCGAGCACCTGCTCGTAGCTCGCCGGCTCGGGCACGACGTGCTCGCCGGGGGCGAGGACGCGGTGGCCGCGGGTGGTGTTGCCGCTCGTCACGTCCGCATAGGAGACGGGGATGACCTCCTGGCCGAGGAGCGCGCAGATCCAGCGGATGGGTCGCACGAAGGTCTGGTGCTCGCTCCCCCAGCGCTGGCTGCGGTAGTTGGGCCACTGGATGGAGCCGATGGTCTGCTCGCACAGCGCCGAGAGCAGCTCGAGCGCGGGCACCGACGCGACCGAGCGCTCGGCGAAGACGTACTCGTTGCCGTCGGTGTCGGTGCGGCGCACGAGGGCGTCGGCCGTCGTGCCGTTCTTGCGTGCGAAGCCCTCC
Organism: uncultured Atopobium sp.; assembly: GCA_946647055.1. Next base: position 3,958 of record CAMPCT010000199.1, read on the forward strand.
GCCGCCTTCGTGGGATTGCCGTCGGCATCGAAGGCGATCTGTGCCTTGGGGCCACGCACGACCTCGTGGACCTCCTCGGTGGCAGTCGCGCAGTCGCTGACGACGACGGCGAGGCGACGCGGGGTGGAGAGCGTGCGCAGCTCCCCATGGGCGAGGCCGGCGTCGTCCAGGCCCTTGGACACGAGCTTGCCCAGCTGCTCCTGGGCCTTCATGAGCGGCGCGGAAGGCATCTCCTCGCAGCCGATCTCGAGCAGAAAGTCCCTGGTGTCTGCCATGGTCTTAGGCCACCTCCCCCGTGGTCTTCGCGTCCTTGCCGGCAACGAGCTCGAGGTAGGCCTCGCAGCACGCCTTGGCGACCGTGCGGACGCGCAGGATGTAGTTTGCGCGCTCGGTCGCCGAGATGGCGCCGCGCGCGTCGAGGATGTTGAACGCATGGCTGCACTTCATGACGCAGTCATAGGCGGGAA
>CAMPCT010000200.1 GCA_946647055.1 uncultured Atopobium sp.
GCCTTGACCACCTCGATGCCCTTGGTGGAGGTCGCGACCCACTTGTTGAACTCCCCCACAGCCAACGCGATGGAGGAGCTGAACGAAAGTATCGGGCCAGCGAGCGCGGCGATGCCGCCTATCGCGACGATGGCCGTCTTGCTCGACTGGCTGAGGCTTGAGAACCACTGGGACATCTCCTGCACCGCGGACGTGACGAACTTGATGATGGGAACGGCGCCCTCGCCCAGCTCGGCGAGGAATATCTGCCACATGTTCGAGAGAATCTGCACCTGCCCCGAGAAGCCCTCGGCCTTCTTCGCGGCCTCGTTCGCCGCGTCGCCCGCCTGCCCCCATTGGTCGCTGACGCCGTTCCACGCGTCTCGCGACATCTGCAGGTTGTCGTCGAGCCCGCCAACGGTCTGCATGAGCCCCTCGATGGCCTGCTTCTGGCGCACGGCGGTGATGCCGAAGCCCTGCAAGACGGCGTCGGCAGAGCCGCCAGACGCCTCGATCTCGTTAAGGCCATCGATGAACGCCTTCATGACCTTCGTGGGGTCGCTCTCCCATGCCTTGGCGAAGTCGGACGCGCTCATGTGCGCCACGTCCGCGATGCCCTGCAGGGAGTTCTTCGCCTCGCCCACGGCCTCGTTGACCCCCTCGAACACCATCTCGGGGTCGTTCGACCATGCCTCGACGAACTCCTCGGCGGTCTGGCCCATGAGGTTGGAGAACACGACGAGCGAGCTGCCGCCCTCCTGCACCGCCGCGTCGATGGCCTCCATCGACGTGTCTATCGTGCCGCCAGCAGACGCAACGGCGGTCTCGAAGAAGGACATCGTCTTGGACACCGCGGTCCCCGCCGCCTCGGCATTCTGTCCGGTGCTGGCGATGGAACTCGCCCATGCGAGCACGTCTGGCGCTGACATGCCTACGATGCTCGCCATGGAGCCGATGCGCTCGGCGATGTTGGCTATCTCGGTCTCGGTCGACGCGCCGTTGTTGCCGAGTCGGACCAGCGCGTCGGAGAACCCGACGTAGTCATCCTCGGAGAGGTGCATGATGTTCGCGAGGTGGCCCAGCGCCTCCGCCGCGCCTTCTACATCAAGGTTGCTTGCCACGTCGATGTTGCTGACGACCTCCGCAAAGGTCGACAGCGACTCCGTCGCCACGCCCAGCTCTCCGCCGATGGCCTCTATCTGCAGAATCTGCTCGGCGCTCGTGACGTGCGTGCGCGAGAAGTCGATGGCGGACTTCCGCAGGTGCTCGAACTGCTCCTCGGTGCCCTGCACGGTCTTGCGCATGTCGCGGTAGGCGGAGTCCACGTCCGAGCTCGCGCTGATCATGCTGTGGCCGACCCCGACGAGCGCGGGCGTGATGGTCGCGGACATCGTCATGCCGAGCGACTTGACGGTCGAGGCGTTGAGGATGCCGCCCTTGGCGTCCAGCGCCTCCTGCATCTTCTTCAAGTCGGTCGAGGTCGCGTTGGCCTCCTGCCCGACGTCCTGCAGCTTCTTGGCCGTCTTCGCGAGCTCGTTCTCGGTGCGCGCGGAGTCGTACGCGTCCGCGAGCTTCCTCTCCTCCGACTGGGCCTTGCGGAGGTCGCCCTGCAGCTCGACCAGCTCGCCCTGCATCTTGTCTATCTCGTCGTCGGGATTCTGGAACAGCCTTACTTCCCTCGTCTTGGAGAGCGCGTCGACGGACTGCCTAAGACCATCGACCGACTCCTTCCTTGTCTGGACGCTCCTCTCCATGGAGCTCACGAGGCCTTGCTGCTCCTTGAGCTCGCGCCCGAACTCGGTAACGTTCCTCTTCGCGCCGTCGTAGGCCGTCTCGACTTCCTTGACTTGGGCTTCCATCTCCTGCAGCACTTGGTACGCCTCGATGAGGGTGCCCGTGCCGTCGTCCACGCCGTTCATCGCGCTGTGCATTTCAAGGTACCCAGTGCGCACGTCGTCGCACTGTTGCCTCAGCTCGTCAAGCTGCCGCTCGTACTCCTCGACTTCCCTGGTCGCTTGGTCGAAATTGCCCTGAACGGTGGCGAGCGTCTTCCGCTGCTCGGCGACCTTCTGCTCTTCGTGGGCCAAAAGGTCCATCTCGGTGGCGAGGTCCTTGGTCTCACTCTTCCACTTGAGCACGCCGTCGCTGTACGAGGCGAGGGTGGAGTCGCCCTTCGCCTCCGCGAGGCGCCGCTGCATGGTCTTGACTTGGTCGTCGAGGTTCGCGACCGCCGCCTGCTGGTCGGAGAGCGCCTTCTGGGCCTTGCGGGCCTCCTCGGCGGACGTCTCGACCCACCGCGCGAGGTCGCCGTGCTTCTTCGCGGCGTCGGAGACCTCGTCCGTGTTGAGCATGCCCATCTGCTGGTTGAGGAGCCCGAGCTTCTCGTTGGCGAGGGCCGTGCTCTGCTGCATGTCGTTGAAGTAGCGGGCCGCGAGCTCGATGTTGCTGGGGTCCGCCTCCATCGCCGTCTTCGTGCGCTCAAGGTCCCTGTTCACGTTGTCGAGGGCCGCGTCGACCGTGGCGATGCGCGTTTCGAGGGCTTGGAACTCGTCGGACATGCCGACCGACGTGAGGGAGTCGTCGAGCCGCCGCATGGTCTGCGAGAGGCTCTCGACCTCGGAGTCGACGCGCTGCACGTCGGTGCCCATCTGGTCGAGCTGCAGCGCCTGGTCGAACCCCTTCTTCTCGCGCTGCGCGTTCTTGAACGCCGTCTGCAGCTCGCGGACGTTCTCGATGGCCGAGTCCTCAAGCACGACGCCGAGCTTCCGCGCGTCCTCGACGACGTCGTCGAGGTCGAGGCCGCGCTTGAACATGTTGTGGAAGTCGAGCTGCTTGAACTTGACGAGCCTCGCGAGCTCCTCCGGCGTGATGATGGGGTTCTGGAACACGCCGTCACCGCGCGTCTTGTTGATCGCCGCGAGCTCTGTCCTGAACTCCTCCAAGGACGTGGTCGTCCGCATGAGGCGCTCGGCGTCCTTTGGCTCGATGTGGAGGCCCTTCATGAAGTCCACGGCGTCGGCGCGGGCAGACCTGTTCCACGCCGTGTAAATCTCCGCGAGCTTCTTCGTGAGGTCGCCGAAGCGCTCGTCGGCCTGCTTTGCCTTGAGCGAGAGGTTCTCGGTCTCGTCGGCGAGCTGCCTCACGGTCTTGCCGCCGATTCCCGACGCCGCGTTGCCGAGCTGCTCCATCGCCATGCGCGTTATCTGCGCCCTCGCCTGCAGGCTCTGCATGCGGTCGCCCGTGATGCGGATACGCGTCTCCACGTTGCCGAGGTTCGTCGGGTCGAACTGCATGGCCTTGGTGATCTGCCTGATGCGGCTCTGCAGCTCGGCTGCGCTCTTGGTCGACGCCTTGAGCGCGTTGTTGAGGCTCGTCGTGTTGCCGCCGATGCGAATCTCAAGTCCGGCGTACTCGGCCATGTTGCACCACCTATCCCAACATCGTGCGTATGTCTTCCTGCGTGGCTAAGGTCACGCTTGGCTCTCGTTCCTGCTTGGACTGCCCGTCGTCGTTCATCGCGGCGAGGTCGAAGATGACCTCCCCGTAGGGCATGACGGCGAGGTCGCGCCGCGTGTAGCCGAGCCTGAGCGCCGCCACCCACACCTTCGTGTAGTGCAGGCGCGACGGCTCGGCGCCGCTACTTCCCTGACTTCCCTCGCTCGACCTTAGCGAGTCTGGCGGATAGGGTACGAAAGGTGGCATCTATCTCGCGGGTGACGCACGCGTGCAGGTCGGAGAAGTCGACGATGTCCGCCGCGTGCGACTCGATGAACTCGTCGTAGTCGGGTATGGGCTCGACTCCCCTGTTCAGGCCAGCCACGTCGCCCGAGCGGAGCATCGCCCACGTGGCCCGCATGTCGGCGTCCCAGTCGATGCCCACGAGCGCGGAGAACGTGCCGTCGCCGCCGTCGCCCGTGTCCATCACGTCGTTGATGAGCGAGTGGTGCTTCGAGGCGGGGTCCTCCATGAACGCCTGCGAGTAGAGCTTGAGGGCGTAGGTGGAGCAGACCGCGAAGTGGACGTCGTCGCCATCGCCGTATCGGAGGGGGTTGTGAAGGCCGCGGCCCGTCGCGTTCTTGTACTTGATGAGCATGGTGAGCACTCCTGTCTGTGTCTCGATATGCGAGAGGCCCCTTTGCGCAGTGACAGGATGCGCAAAGGGGCCGTCTCTACGTCTTGGTGATGTGGTGCCTACTAGGCCTTGGTCGGCGTCGGCACGGTGGTGTACCAAGTGGCGAACGCGGTCGCGGCCTCCTCGGCGGAGCCGCGCACGATGTTCTTGGTCACGCCGGTGCCGCCGAAGTTCTGGAAGTCCTTGCCGATGGCGGTGAACTCAAGGTCCTGCGTGTCGGGGTTGGTGGAGTCCGACTTGGTGTTGGCGCCAGCGGCGACGCGCTGGGCGGTGCAGTTGAAGAAGACGTAGCGCTTCTTGTCGAGGT
>CAMPCT010000201.1 GCA_946647055.1 uncultured Atopobium sp.
ACGCCCAGGCGCTGCAGGTGGGGCAGCCAGCTTGCGAGACGCGGCAGCCGATGCTCGACCGGTCCCGTCCCATCGTTCTCATACGGGGCGCCAAGCAGGCCCAGCGGATAGATCTGATAGACGAGCGACTCCTCGTACCAACTCATGATGGGCTCCTTTCGTACGAGGGCACATCCTAGCACGACAGAACGATATAGTCGTCTCCAGCGAGTGAGTCGAGGCGTTTGCGCAACGAATCGTAAGGGGAGGGCCTATGAACACGGTGCACATTGCCCTCGTGGGTTACGGAAACGTCGCTCGTGCCTTTGCGCGCATGCTCGAGCGGCAGCGCGATGGCATCAGGAGCGTCTATGGCGTCGAACCCATCATCACGGCCATCGTCACGGGCAGCCACGGGGGAGTGGTCGACCCACGGGGGATTGACGTCACGCATCTCTCAGACGACCAGTTCGACAGGAATATCGATGCGGCCGCCGTCATCGAAGCCGGCAAGTACGACGTCATGGTGGAGCTCACGCCTACCAACGCCATGACCGGCCAGCCCGCGACCGACCACATCCGACACGCGCTCGAGCGGGGCAAGCACGTCATCACTGCGAACAAGGGGCCTCTCGCCTGGGCGTATCGCGAACTGCGTGACCTGACGGCCGAGAAGGGCGTGGCCTTCCTCTTCGAGTCCACGGTCATGAACGGGACTCCCGTCTTCAACATGGCGCGCGAGACCCTCATGGGCTGCCGCATCATCGAGGTCAGGGGCATCCTCAACGCGACGACCAACTTCGTCCTTGCGCGCATGGAGCAGGGGGCGAGTCTGGAGGAGGCCCTCGAGGAGGGCAGGTGCCAGGGTTTTGTCGAGGCGGACCCCTCGCTGGACCTCGACGGCTGGGACCCGGCCACCAAGCTCTCCGTCCTCATGAACGTCCTCATGGACGCCCATGTCACGCCGCTCGACATCCAGCGCACGGGCATCCGGGGCGTCACCAGGGACGACCTCGACGCTGCCGCGCGTGCGGGCAAGAGGGTCAAGCTTGTCTGCCACGGATGGCTCGACGACGCCGGGCAGCCCGTTGGGACCGTGGAGCCAACACTGGTCGATGCCAGCGACATCGCCTCCCTGGTGAACGGGACCATGCAGTTCGTGACGATCAACGCCGACCTCATCGGCGAGACCACGATTGTCGAGCATACGTTCAAGCCAGAGATTGACCGCACCGCCTTTGGCGTGATGAGCGACCTCCTGCGCATCTTGAAGTGACACCGGAACTAGGGGAAACGTCCTTGTCGTTGTCCTCCTCGTGCGGTACCATCATGTTTAACGATTTGAATGAGAGAGGTTAAACATGGCGGCAACAGCTTTGGTGGCTGCGCGGGTCGAGCCCGAGCTCAAGGAGCGGGCGCGCGCGGTGCTCGAGCGCGCGGGCATGACTGAGTCCCTGCTTATCAGACGCGTGTGCGAGTACATCGTCTTTCTCGATGAGGTGCCCGAGGTCATCAAGACGGGGGAGTATGCGATGGGAATCGATTCCGTGGGCGACGACAAGTTCGAGGAGCTCTCCTTCCTCATTGGTAATGGGCCTCTGGCCGAGCTCGACTTCTCGGGGCTCGGCACGTCTGGCTATGGTGATGCCAAGGCGGACGCCCTCGAGGGCAAGTTCGGCTACGGGTTCATGGAGGCCCACGCCTATGAGTAGGCTCTTCCTCGACACCAACGCCCTCATCGACCTGTGCGTCGCACGCATTCCCAGCATCCACGAGGCCATGGAGAGAATCGTGAGTTCCTGTCGCGAGGGCGAGGACGAGCTTCTCGTCTGCACCCACTCCCTCGCCGACGCCACGTACGCGGTGGAGAACTCTCGTCTGTTCAAGGACGCCATCCCCGACAGGGAAAAGCGACGTCACGTCGCAACGCTCCTGCGAGAGATCGCCTTTCATTTCTGCACGGTCTGCTCCGTCGACGAGCGCATTGCTCGCGCTGCGCACCGCAACGTCAGCGAGCCAGACTTCGATGACGCCCTCATCGCGGAATGCGCCGCCCGCAGCGAGGCGGACTACATCATCTCGAGCGACCGCAATGCGTTTCGCTCGTCTCGCGTGCCTGGCGTGACGCCGGGGGAATACCTGGGGCTGGCGGCGCTGTAGGCAGCCGGCCGCGTTTTGGCTTTTCGGAGGACCCATGGTCAAACTCGTGCTCACCGACATAGACTCGACCATCATGCCCGAGGGCATGCTCCGTGTGCCCGACCACGTGGTCAAGGCGTTCCATGCCCTACAGGATGCGGGCATCGTGGTGGGCGTGGTCACCGGCCGTGGCTTCGACTGGGTGCCCCGCTTCTTTGGTGGCGACGAGCGCTGCTGCCAGACGATGGTGGCCACCAACGGCCTGCAGGTCTACCTGGATGGCGAGATGATCCACGAGGAGCACCTCGACCCAGCGGGACTTGCTCGGGTGCTCGACCTCGTGCGTGACGAGCCCCGGGCGGGGATGCTCTGCTTTGACGGGGGCACCCCGCTGCTGGTCCACGGCACCCGCGAGGACCTGGCCCTGGCGATGCCCTCCTATGCGCCCGTGTGCGTGCCGGTCGATGGCCTTCCCAACCATCCCGTGGTCAAGGGCAACGTCTTCGCCGTTCGCGACGAGAGTGGCACGCGCACGCTGGCAGCGCGCCTCAACGAGGCACAGGACGCCTTCGACTTCGACTACCCGCGCCCGGGCCTCACCAACATCATGCCGCGCGGCAGGAACAAGGGGACGGGCATCCAGGTGCTCGCGGCCGCCCTCGACATCGGCCTCGACGAGGTCGTCGTCTTTGGCGACGCGGGCAACGACCTGTCCATGTTCGACGTGGTGCCCAACAGCGTGTGCGTGGCCAACGGCACCGACGAGGCCAAGGCCGCCGCTCGTTGGCACATCGGTAGCTGTGAGGACGGTGCGGTCTCCCAAGCCATGTTCGCGCTTGCTCGCGGGGGGTGGCCCTTCACGGAGTAGCCATTTCTGGCATGCGCCTCCCGGTGGTTGTCGTTCCCCCGCTATACTCTCCTATGCAACCAGTGATAACCGAGGAGGCACCATGTCCTGCACCACCATGCTCGTCGGCAAGGCCGCGAGCTACGACGGATCGACCATCACCGCCCGTGACGAGGACTGCGGGTCAGACGCCAACGATCCCAAGCGCCTTGTGGTCGTCCATCCGGACGAGCAGCCCCGCCACTACAAGAGCGTGAACAGCCACTGCGAGGTGGAGCTCCCCGACGACCCCATGCGCTACACGGCTGCGCCCGAGGCCAACCTCAAGGACGGCATCTGGGCTGCGTCCGGCATCAACGAGGCCAACGTGGGCATGGACGGCACCGAGACCATCGACAACAACGAGCGTGTCCTTGGCGCCGATCCCATGGTCGAGCTCGTGCCCGCCAAGGGCGAGCCGGGCGAGGAGGGCCATGCGCCAGAGGTCCCCGGTGGTCTGGGCGAGGAGGACTTCGTCACGCTCGTGCTTCCCTACATCCGCTCCGCGCGCGAGGGCGTGCGGCGCCTGGGCGAGCTGCTCGAGCGCTACGGCACCTACGAGTGCAACGGCATCGCCTTCTCCGACGTCGACGAGGTCTGGTGGATGGAGACCATCGGCGGCCATCACTGGATCGCCCGTCGCGTCCCCGACGACTGCTACGTGACCATGCCCAACCAGCTGGGGATCGACTCGTTCGACCTCGCCGACGCCGAGGGAGCCCAGCTCGAGCACATGGCCAGCGCCGACCTGCGCGAGTTCATTGCCAAGAACCACCTCGACCTGCAGTTCCGGGAGCCGGACGACCCCGGCGACGTCATCAACCCGCGCATTGTCTTTGGCACCGCCTCAGACTCCGACCACATCTACAACACGCCGCGCGCCTGGGCCATGCAGCGCTTCCTCAACCCGCATTCCAACACCTGGGACGGACCGGACGCCGACTATCGTCCCGAGGACGACGACATCCCCTGGTGCCGCGTCCCCGAGCGCAAGATCACCATCGAGGACGTCAAGTACGCCCTGTCCCTGCACTTCCAGGGGACGCCGTACGACCCCTACGGCAAGGCGGGCGATGCCTCCCAGCGCGGCCGTTACCGCTGCATCGGGCTCAATCGCAACTCCCAGCTCTCCGTGCAGCAGATTCGTCCCTACATGCCCGAGAGCTGTCGCGCCATCCACTGGCAGGCCATGGGAAGCACCATCTACAACGCGCTCGTCCCCATCTACGCGAACGTCGACGACATCCCCGCCTACCTGCGCGACACCACCACCCGCGTGACCTCCGAGAACCACTACTGGCACATCCGCATCATCGCCGCCCTCGCCGATGCCCACTTCGCGAGCTGTCAGCAGCATGTGGAACGCTACCAGCT
>CAMPCT010000202.1 GCA_946647055.1 uncultured Atopobium sp.
GCTGCGCCGGGGTCGGCGGTCACCGAAGTGGGCGACGCACCGATGGACCCGCTCGGGTGTTGCTTTTTGGTTCTTCGGTCAGATGCTCACCACGTACTCGGGAGCAAGGCGCGTGCCGTACCCCTTCAGGCCGCCCATCACGAAGTTGGTCATGGCCTCGGTCAGCTGCGCCCCTGAGCCCCTGTGGCCGCGCGCCCACCCGCTGGGGTCGGACTCCGAGGCCATCACGGTCGGAAGCATCTGCTCGTGCCGCGCTTTCATGAGGCGCCAGAGCGTATCAAGCTCGGGGGCGCCGTGCCTCTCATTGCCGAGTCCGTCGATTAGGAGCAGTCTCGCCTCCTTGTATGGCTGCAGCCTGCTCGACTTGTTGTTCTCGCCGTAGAGCGGGGCGGAGCCGACCTTCTCGCAAAGGTCGGACGCTCTGACGTAGGTCGCGCCGCCGTCCGCGGCGACGGCCACGTGGGCGAGCGCCTGGGCCCTTCGGTACCCATCCGCGCAGGTGATCCACATCCACGGGGCCGTTGGTTCCCCGAGGCGCGCGGCCCAGTCCTTGACAAACTCTGGCGTTGGCTCGTCCCAAGGCCTTCTTACCGCCCAGAGAATCGGCGGGAAGCCGGCGTCGCCCATGATCTTTTCGGGCTCCGCGTGCCTTCTGACCTTGTGCGGGGATGCTCCCATGTGGGCCTCTTTGAACCAGCGTGGCATGCTGTCGGAGGTCATGTAGTCATAGACGACCTCCTCCAGAGTCACGGTGCTGGCATCGCTTGGCATCGGGCGGAATTTTCCGAGGCTCGGTTTGTACCATTTTGGTATCCCGAACCAGTGGCGAGATCTTAGGTCGGCGAAGATGCGCTCCAGCTCGTCCTGGGTGACGTCGACCCCGGCAACCGTTACCGTGTCGGCCATTCGTCTTCCCTTCCAACCCCTCCCCTCGCCCGCAGCCCACAGCCAAGGGGGACTTTCGCGTTCGCCTTAGGTCTTAAGGAGTAGCGAGCTGTAACTCGTACCGTTGCGAAAGTCTCCCGTTGTTTAAGCCTGGGGAGGGAGGGGGATTTACTATTAATATTGTTTGTCTTGTCTAGTCTTAATAGGGTGCCCAGTTGGGTCCCCAATTGGTTCGTTTTGGGTCCCCAATTGGTTCGTTTTGGGTCCCCATTCCAATGTTGAAAAGTCATCAATTGGAGTAGGTTTTGGGTCCCCATTTGGCTTTTCAATTGGAGACCCGGTTGGTGCTCCAATTGGCGGCGGGTACTTGCCTTCGGCTATGAGCCGCCCGAGGGTGTCCTCGTAGTGCGGGCAGTGCCCGCGGCATCCTCGCGTGACCTTCGTGAGTACCGTCCTCGGCTCCCCATCGACTGTCGTGAATGGCTTTGATGCCAGCGAGCGCAGCATCTTCGAGAATGTGTGGGCGCTCATGCCGACCTTGACGTCTGCCATGTCCGCCGGCATCCAGCACTCGGCGTTGCTCCGGTCCTTCGGGAGCCCGCGTATGAGCATCTGATACGCGATGATCTCGCCGCCCGTGGCGCCCGCCTCCAGCAAGCCCTGCATCATGGCGTCACTGACCATGGTGAACTCGTAGCGGGCCATGGGCTACTTCCCTATCAGGTAGTCTGTCGTCACGCCATAGTACCTTGCCAGCGCCGCCATGTTCGTGAGGGTAGGCACGTGCGTACCGTTCTCGTAGTTGCAGATCACTGAGGGGGTCGTTCCTATGGCCTCGGCCACCTCGGCCTGCGTCACCTTCATGCGGGCGCGCTCCATCCGGAGGCGCTCCGCCAGCTTTTCTCTGTCCAGCATTGTGCCTCGTTTCGTTCATTGTTCCTGGTGCCTCTGTGTCCTGCTACGTGCTGGCGCGGGACGTTACCGCCGCTTGTGTTTGAGTGCAGGCTCCGGGGTTTCTTTTTCCTTGCCCCATTACGAGGGTTCCGAAGCCCTTGCGGGCGGTCACCCAGAACCGATTCGGAATCTATTTCCGAACTAGTGACCATTATTAGTAATTATATTCCGGATGTCAAGGGTACTATTAGAATTAGGTTCCGACGAAACGGGGGACGCTATGAATTTCAAGCTGAGATACCTGCGCGAGCGCCGGGGGCTTTCGGTCCGTCAGATGTATGAGCGCCTCGGCGTGAAGGACTCCCGCTACAGGAAGTGGGAGTCCGAGGCTGCCGCCATGCCACTCGAGTACGCCGTCGACGCCTGCGAGATCCTTCGTTGCTCGCTTGACGAGCTGCTCGGCCTCGTGGTGCCCGCCCCCTCCGAAGACGAGCAGCACCTCCTGGACCTGTACCGCTCAACCGACGATCGCGGGCGGCTCGCCATCATGTCGGTGGCCGAGTCGCAGCAGGGGGTGGAGGGGGAACTTCCGGGTTCTCTGACGCATGCCGCGTCGGCATAAAGTTATGCGCGTTTTACTATGAGGGGAGCAGACATGGAACTCACGCGGAGGCAGCTCTTGGCCATGGCGGCGGCGCTGGCGCTCTCGGGGTGCGGCGGGTCCGACGAGGATCCCGGCCCCGTCGAGGATCCGGAGCCGGAGCCGGAGCCGGAGCCCATCGTTGACGAGACGACCAACTATGAGGCATACCGCGCCGACGTCCAGCGCGGGATCACGGGCACACCTGAGATGGTGTCGGAGCTGACCCACGACTTCGGGGCCGACTATGCCATCCTGCAGCCTGACGGACTGTTCTCGTTCGAGGTGAACGGCGTTCCCTACAACGGGACCGTCTCCCGTGGGCGCGAGACCACCCACCTCTACGGCGGGGTGAGCGACTACCCGGCCACGCAGCTGCTGTTCGATGGCAGGGACGACGCCACGGTCGGGTCCGTTGGCGTCTCGGGGTTCCTCGTGGACGACCAGCTGCAGATCGTGCTCACCACCACCGTCGATGGCACCTGGACGCAGGCCTGCTTCTACCTCCGCCCGTTGGCCGGCTAAAGAAAGGCGCCCCCGCGCCGCTGGGGACGGCACGGGGGCTGCGACGGACACACGAGGGAGGTGTGCCACATGGCAAAGCGTAGCAGAAGAAGGCGCAGCGCGTGGGGGTCCCTGATGGAGGTTTCGCCCGGCGTGTGGCGCATTCGGTACTGGGGCAAGGACCCCGCCACCGGGACATACCGGCGCCGCTCGGCGACCGTGCGCGGCAGCCGCGTCGACGCGGAGCGCAGGCGCGCGGAGCTGATGGTCGAGCACTCCGGCGACGCCCCCTGCCCGACCGTGGGGCAGGTGTGGGAGCGCTGGTACCTCCCGGCGCTGGAGCGCAGGCTGGAGGAGGGCGACCTTGCGCCGAACTCGATGAAGAGGTTCCGGTCGGCCTGGGGCAGGCACGCGGCGCCCCGCTGGGCCGACGTGCCCTGCGACGCCATCCGCCCGCTGGAGGTCCAGCAGTGGCTCGACGGCATGGGGCGCAGCGCCGCCGAGTCCGCCATGACGGTGCTGCGCCCGCTGCTGGACTACGCCGTCCGGTTCGAGGCCGTCGACCACAACCCGATGAGGGAGCGCTACATCATGCCCAGCGCGAGGACCGTGAGCCGGCAGGACGACGGCATCTGGTCGCTCGACCAGCTGCGCGAGGTCTGGGGCGCCGTGCGCGGCCAGTGGTTCGAGGCCGCGTTCCTGCTCGCCGGGTTCGGCGGGCTGCGCGTGGGCGAGTCCCTCGGCGTCACCGCCGCCGACGTCATGGCCGTCGAGGTTGGCGGGACCACGCTCGCGCTCGTGTCCGTCGAGCGGCAGGTGCCGAACAAGGGCACCGTGCCCGCCGAGCGCCTGAAGACGGAGCAGGGCCTCCGCACGGTGCCCGTGGCCGGTCGTGCGGGCGCCCGCCTTCTGGGGCTGGCCGCGTCATGCGACGGGCCGCTCTCGGGCGACGGCATGGGCGGGTTCGGCACGCAGCAGCGCCTGCAGCGCTCGTGGGCGAGGGCCGACCTGCCCGATGGCCTGCGCCACCCGTTCCGCAACCTGCGCAACTCGTGGCAGACGTGGATGCGCTGGGAGCTGCGCGTCGAGCCGCACTTCATCGAGCCGATGATGGGGCACAAGCTGCCCGGCACGACGGGCTCGTACTACGACCGGCCCGGCGCCCAGACGTTCGCCGAGGTCATGGCCGAGGCCTACCTCGCGCGCCCGTATGACGCCGGATGGGAGTGAGTTAGCCCTTTTTGGGACGTTGACGGGTTGGCACATGCCATCTGAGCTGGGGTTTTGTGGTATCGGGGTATAAACGAGAAGTATATCCGAAACGTGCCACAAGCGCCAGTAGCGCCACTACCTGCGCATTTACGCGCCACAAGCGCCAGAAGCGCCCCAAGCGCACCCCATTTGGGACTTCGTTGGGACGCAGAAAAGGCCCC
>CAMPCT010000203.1 GCA_946647055.1 uncultured Atopobium sp.
GTTCGCCCAGTCCTGCTGCAGGCCAGCCCACAGGTCGCTCATGATGGTGCAGAAGCCCTGCCAGATGGCCTGACCCGTCTCGGTCTGCGTAAAGAAGGTGTAGAGCGCCATCGCCGCCGCCGCGAGGCCGCCGACGATGAGAGCGAACGGGTTGGCCGCGAGAGCCGCCGTGAGCGCCGTGAACGTGGCTGGGAGCGCCGCTAGGTCGGTTCCTATCTTCCAGCCCGCCAGCGCCGCGAGGGCGCCCACGATGCCGCCGACGGCGGTCTTTACCGCGTCGCCATGGTCGGCCAGCCACTTGAACGCCCCGTCGATGATGCCGACGAGCGCGTCCGTCATGCTCTTGAGGTTCTCCGCGTCGCCCTCCGACCACAGGCCGCCGATGGCGTCCCCTATGTCATTGAACACCTTCGCCGCGTTCTTGGCGATGTCGGTCTTTGCGATGGCCTTCCTGATGTAGGAGATGCCGTCGCCGACCTTCGTCATGCCGTTCGATATGGCGTCGGCGATGCCGTTGATTGGCCCCGAGATGTTCTCGGTGCCGATGGCGCTGATGATGTTCGCCCAGCCCGTTCCGATGCGCCATGCCATGTTCTCGATGGCCGTACCGATGCCGTCGGAGTTGGCGCGCGCCTGCTGCTCGAAGGACGCCATGTCGCGCCCGGCCACCTGCAGGCCGTTCTGGTCGAGGTCGACCATGGCGCGCAGGAAGTCGTCCCACGTCACGGTGCCGTCCTCGAGCGCCGTGTGCAGTTCCTCGGCGCTGGCGCCCGCACCGAGCAGGGACTTCGCCACTGCGTTGAGCTGCGGGGTCATGACCGACGTGAGCGACCCCCACTGCGCGACCGTGGCGCTGCCCTTGCCGAGCACGCGGTTCAGCACGCCCTGCGCCTGCGTGATCTCGCCAGCGCTCGCCCCCTGGGCGATCATGGCGTCGGTGAACGCCAGCGACGCGTCGGTCGCCAGCCCGAGGTCGCCCGTCGAGTCGGAGATGGCCTGCGTCAGTCGGACGACGTCCTGCGTGGACGCTGGAAGGCCGCGCAGGCGCGTCATGATCTTCTGGATTTGCGCCTCTGCGTCGCTTGCGCTGAAGCCCATCGCCTCCATGACGCGTGGGAAGTTGCGCAGCGTGTCGGAGCGGTCGATGCCCGTCTGCAGCCCGCTGACGATGGCGCTGCCCGCCCTCGTGGCGAGGTTCCCGAGCGCCGTGCCGATGGCGCTGCCCTTGAGCACGTCGGCGAACGACTTGGAGTAGCTCTTGCCGCCCTCGATGCCCGCGTTGCCCAGCGCCTTGTTGACGCCCCCGGTGAACTTCGACATGTCGGGCATGATGGTGATGTAGTAGGTTCCTACCTCGGCCAAGAGGTTCACCCCCTTCTAGATCTCGATGCCGAGCTGCGCCGCGACCGACACGGACTGTCGCAGCTCGCGCTCGTTCTTGCGCTCGTAGTGTTCTTCCTCGCCCGGGAGCCACAGCTGCTCAGGCTCGTTGCTCCCCGACTTCGCGTCCTTGGTGTGCGCCCAGTGCCAGAGCCGCTGGTTGTGCTCGATCTCGCGCAGCAGCAGCACTTCCGTGTCGTGCGCGCCGAACGGCTCCACCGCGGAGCGCGTCCTGCTGTCGGGCGGCAGCTGGTATGCGAGCGCGGCCAGACGCGGGGCTAGCTGCTCCTGGACCCTCGGCTCCGCGTGGAGCCAGCCCCACAGGTCGATGCGGTAGGTCTGCTGGAAGTCGGCCAGCAGCTCGTCGGGGTGCTCCTTCTCGGCGAGGGCGAGGAAGGCTAGTTTTTTGAGTTGTTGACGTCGGCGATGACCGCGGTGATCAGCTCCTGCATGACCTCCGCGCTGTCCCCGAGCTGCTCGGCATATTCCTCGTCGCGCCCGGCGAGCAGGTCCTCGATGGCCGACATGGCGCGGCTCATGTCGTTCGAGAGCGCCTTCTTCTGCCAGATGTAGGACCCCGTGCGCTCGTCGTCGTACTCGATCTCGATGCCATGGAACTCGATGGTGCGCATGTGCTCTCCCGTCTTAGTGAAAAGGCGCCCCCAGCACGTGGCCGGGGGCGCCGCCTTCGTTGACGCTCTTGGCTTACGCCGCGGACTCGATGAAGTCCTTGCAGCCGCTGCCGCTGTCGTCGGTGGTGTAGGTGATGGTGACGTTGCGCGTCGCCACGGTCGTCTTGTTGCCGGTGAGGTCGTCGCGCTCGGTGACCTTGCCGGCGGGGATGAACTTGACCCATCGGCGGTCGCCCTTCAGCACAAGAAGCAGCGCATACATGCGGGTTTCCTCGGCCTTCGCCCAGTTGTGGTCGACCGTGATGGTGCCGTTGGCCTCGGTCACGTTCTCGTGGCCGTACTGCGTGGCCAGCGGGTTCTTGGCGATCTCCATGAAGCCGATGTTCAGCGTCTCGGTGACGCTGCCGCTCACGGTGTCGACCACCTCGAGGTTGATGTCGCGGAGGTCGTCACCGCCGTCGGAGCTTGCCGACTCGGTGAAGCCGTCCTCGGGGACGTAGCCCTGGTTCTCCCAGTCGTTGCCCGGGGTCCAGCTCGTGAAGTTGGCCGCGGTCGGCACGTCGGTGGTGCCGAGCGGCGCGCTGAAGAAGTATCCGCCGACCACGCCGCGCGTGGTCGAGACGTTGGCCTTGTTGTTGTTGGCCATTGTTCCTCCTTAGTAGGTGTTGATGGTCAGCTCGACCATTGCGAGGTATCGCGGCGGCGCCGATGCGCCCCATCCGTCGCGGGCGAGCGACTGGAGCCTGCAGGCGCTGAGGTACTCGTGCGTCTCTGACGCCGCCTGGAGCGCCGATATGCAGTCGAGGGCGATGCCCTTCGCCTCCCTGTCGGTGTTGCCCCAGCAGGTGAGGGAGTAGGTGGGCTGCAGCAGGAACTCGGTTGACTGGTCCGCCTCGAGGGCGACCGTCACGGCGCGCTGCGGCCTTCCCTGCGGCATGTTCGCCGTGAAGGGCAGCTCCGTGGATACGGGGATGCCGTCCAGCGCCTCGGCGAGGACCGAGACGATCAGGTCAGTTGTGTCCATGCGCTAGCTCCATCCCTTCCTGCCGCGTCCGCCCCTCGTCGCCGTGAACTTCCGCTTGGCCTTGGCATTGCCGTAGCCGCCGAACCTCGCGGCGCCGCCGGCCATCCCGATGGCGATGGAGAGCGCCCTGTAATGGCGCTCACGGAAGTAGTCCTTCGCGCTGGCCGTCGAGACGCGCGTGTGCACGCGGGTCATGCCGAGCCGCGAGTCGACCACGTACTCGGTGCCGCTCTGGCGCGACGCGCTCGCGGCGAGGGTCTCGCCCCTCGTCTGGCAAGCGGTCATCACCTCGTTGTTGCTGTTCATGACGTTGCGGTAGCCGTGCCAGCTCGGCTTGAAGTAGTTGCTCCTAGCCAAGGGTCGCCACCCCCTCCACGACCCAGCTGTAGTCGCCGGGCGTCGCCGTGCGCATGTAGCTGCGCGGGTCGCCGACCACGTCGAACTGCATGCCCGAGAGGGCCGCGTCGTCCACGGGGTGGCAGGCTATGCGCGCCGAGCGCAGGTCCGCGTCGAGCGTCTTGGGAAGGAAGAAGGTGAGCCGCAGCTCGGTTCCGTGGGGGCGCCCGTCCTCGAAGTCGTCGTCCGTGTCCGGGGACGATCCGCCCGGGGCGTAGCAGCACGTGGTGGTGATGCTAGGCTCCGTGGCGTAGGTCGGGTTCTCGTTGCCGTAGGCGTCGCGCATGCCCCATGTCGGGAGCCAGATGCTGCACGGCACGGGCGCCCAAGGCATCCTGCGGCCTAGCATCCCGACCACCCGACGACGGGTCGGATGCCCGTGATGAGCGAGCTGTTGATGCCCAGCAGCGCCTTCTCGCCAGCCGTGAAGTACAGGTCGCCGCTGGGGTTGCTGAAGGTCGCCGACTGGGAGAATGGCCCCATGGTGTAGCGCGCCTCGGACACGCCCACGGCGTCGGCTTCCTCCGCCGCCATCGCCCTGTTGACCATGGCGCAGGACACGATGCGGAGCCGCTCGGCCTGCTGCTCGTCATCGGGGTCCACGTCCACCCTCGAGTCGATGTAGACCGCCGCGTCGCCGAGCCTGACCTCGATGCGGCTCCTGGCCATGTCGGACGCCAGCTCGCCGTAGCGCGCCTCGTAGTCCTCGACCGTTGCGTAGGCCATGGGGCACCTCCTTTATTCGGTTGTCTTGGGCTTCTTCGGCGCAGCCTTACTGGCTGGCGCCTTGCGGGGCTTCGCCTCGGGCTTGAAGCCGCGGGACTTCAGCAGCTCCGCGGCCTCTCCCTCGGCATCTACGGGCAGCCCCGTGACCGGGTTGACGAGCCTCATGGCTTAGGAGGTGGCGTCGG
>CAMPCT010000204.1 GCA_946647055.1 uncultured Atopobium sp.
AGGGCGTCAAGAACGAGAAGGGCGTCTGGATCACACCGGCGTTCCCCAAGCTCATCTACGTGCTCGAGGAGGACAACGTCCGCGAGGGCAGCCCCTACTTCTACCTCACGCAGCTGGCGGCGAAGTGCACCGCCAAGCGCATGGTGCCCGACTACATCTCCGAGAAGAAGATGCGCGAGCTCAAGCTCTCCAAGGGGGAGACGCCGGGCAACGGCGACACCTACACCTGCATGGGCTGCCGCTCGTTCCTCACGCCCGACAGGAGCGGTAACGGCTACGACAACGTGGCCAACGCCGGCAACTACGAGCCTGGCAAGCCCAAGTACTACGGTCGCTTCAACCAGGGCGTGGTCACCATCTGCCTGCCCGACGTTGCCCTCTCCTCGGGCGGCGACATGGAGCGCTTCTGGCAGATCTTCGACGAGCGCCTCGACCTCTGCCACAAGGCCCTGCGCTGCCGCCACGAGCGCCTCAAGGGCACGCTCTCCGACGCGGCTCCCATCCTCTGGCAGTACGGTGCGCTCGCGCGCCTCGAGAAGGGCGAGCCCATCGACAAGCTGCTCTATGGGGGATACTCCACCATCAGCCTGGGCTATGCCGGCCTCTACGAGTGCGTCCGCTTCATGACCGGCCACTCCCACACCGACCCTGCGGCCACGCCCTTCGCCCTCGCGGTCATGCAGCACATGAACGACCGCTGCTTCGAGTGGAAGGCCGCCGAGAACATCGACTACTCCCTCTATGGCACGCCGCTCGAGTCGACCACCTACAAGTTCGCCAAGGCCCTGCAGCGTCGCTTTGGCATCATCCCCGGCATCACCGACAAGGGCTACATCACCAACTCCTATCACGTGCACGTGACCGAGAAGATCGACGCCTTCACCAAGCTCCAGTTCGAGAGCGAGTTCCAGCAGCTCTCGCCGGGCGGCGCCATCTCCTACGTCGAGGTCCCTGACATGCAGGACAACCTCGAGGCTGTCGTCGCCGTGATGCAGTTCATCTACGACCACATCATGTACGCCGAGCTCAACACCAAGAGCGACTACTGCCAGGAGTGTGGCTACGACGGCGAGATCATGGTCGTCGAGGATGACGGCAAGCTCGTGTGGGAGTGCCCCAACTGCGGCAACCGCGACCAGTCCAAGCTCAATGTCGCGCGCAGGACCTGTGGCTACATTGGCTCCCAGTTCTGGAACCAGGGTCGCACGGAGGAGATTCGCGACCGCGTCCTGCACCTGTAAGTCGTGGGTCCCCCATGTGTTCCCTCCGCTCAACGCTTCGCGGATGTCGCTTCGGGAACACATGGGGGACTATCAACTCCACGCCTGGACGCGGGCGTGGCTCCGTGCGGCCCGTAGCATGTTCCGCAGACGATGAGAGCCCGGCTCAACGCTTCGCGGATGTCGCTCCGGGAACACGCGGGGACCAACATCTCTCAAGACTGGACGCGGGCGTGGCTCCGCGCGGCCCGGAGCATGTTCCGCAGACGATGAGAGCCCGGCTCAACGCTTCGCGGCTGACACACGGTGCGCACCCAAGCCAATGTGGCGCTAACCGGCAATCAGGGTCTTGACGAGCCAGATCAGCAGCAGGTGTCCCGGATAGAAGACGTAGAACAGCCACTTCAGGCCTGCACCGCGCTTGCCGTTGTACAGGAAGATCGGCAGGAATCCCAAGAGGCCAAACCAGAATATGCCCACGTTGCGCAGGAGGACGTGCAGGGCCGCCGCCACGACGTTCCTGACAACGAGGCCCTTGTCCCTGAGCAGGACGAAGACGAAGATGAGCCCGCAGGCGAGGAAGTTGTAGTCGAACCTGAGCAGCAACGAGACGATGGCAAACGCCATGAGCACGACGATGCCTGCCGCCTTGCGTCCCCTCGCGGGCTGCTCGCCCACGATCCTTTCGTACGCCATCAGGCCGAGGATGGCCCAGAAGAAGGTCATCATGATGTTCTGGTGAGAGAGCTCGAGCGCCCTTCCGGAGGTCACGAGGTCGAACGGAACCTCGCTCACCAGCGCGAACGCGCCCATGCGCATGAGGTAGCGGCCCTTGTCGCGCGTGTGCGTGAATCCCTCGGAGACGCAGAACGCAAAGATGGGCATCGCAATGCGGCCAATGGCCTGCATCCAAAGGTGGTCGGGGAAGAAGTTGTCACCCACGTGGCCAATCGCCATGCACACCATGGCGATGAGCTTGAGTGTCGTGCCGTCGAGCACCTGGTATTTCTCGAGTCTGTCCATATGCCAAGTGTAGTCGATGGTACGGGGGGTTGGTGTCCTAGAATGGCCTTTGGAGAACGGCCGAGGGACCCACGAGGAGCTGCAATGAACTACGCCGAGATCAAGTACGTCGACATCGCCAATGGCGTGGGTGCGCGGACCACGCTCTTCGTCAGCGGTTGCACGCATCGTTGCCCGGGGTGCTTCCAGCCCGAGACCTGGGACTTTGCGTATGGCAACGAGTTCACGGACGAGGTCGCCGACTCGATAGTCGAGAGCCTGCGTCCGTCGTACGTCGCGGGACTCACGCTACTGGGTGGGGAGCCCATGGAGCCCGAGAACCAACGCGTGCTCGTTGGCCTGCTCGAGCGCGTGCGCGAGGAACTTCCCGACAAGACCATCTGGTGCTTTACGGGCGACCTGCTCGAGGACTTGCTCGACCCGTCGAGCCCACGTCGATGCGAGGTGACCGATCGCATGCTCGCATGCATCGACGTCCTGGTCGATGGGCCGTTCGTGCTTGCGTTGAAGGACATAACCCTGCGCTTCCGTGGTTCGTCGAACCAGCGCCTCATCGACCTGCCGGCAACGCTCGCCAAGGGCGAGGTGGTTCTGTGGCAGGACGAGGCCATCTACGCGACGCACTCCATGTGATGGGCGAGATGGGGGAACGACACATCGCCTTATGACCCTGATGTGACAGGTTTTGGACAGAAGTGCGGTTTATGTCCCGAAATCCTGCCATCTGGAACCAACTCGAATGCGGTGCGCGAAGCGGCAACTGGGTTTTTGCAAAAGGGATGATTCGCGAGAGGCCAGAATCACTGCATAGACGGGACATAACCCGCACTTCTGTCCATCGGTCGTCCCAGAAGGCGATCTACTGCCGTTCTCCCTCTTGTGTGTATCATGGTGCGCGGAAGGCAGTTGGCGAGACAGAAAGAGGTGCAACATGACGAGAAGGATGCTTGCCATGGCAATGCTCGCGGCGGTCCTTATGGTCGGGCTGGTCGCATGCGGACAGCAGGGGCAGACGCAACCCGTGCCGGCTGAGGATACCAGCGTTGCCACTGAGGACGATGGTACGGCTGACGTCGAGGCGGATGACGTCGAGGCGGCTGACGTCGAGTTCCATACGATAGGGGACATCCTCAATGCCGGCGTGGAAAGGCACGGGGAGTCCTTCGGTGAGGATGAATATTCCATGATGTTCCGCTATGGCGGAAAGTGGATGTGCGCCTTCGCCGCGCTTCCCGAAGGCATGTATGAAGAGCTTGACGAAGCCATGTCCGGGGATATGGAAAAGTACGAGGAGCTGCTGTCGACGCTTGAGATCTCCGAACTCAAGGTGCTCGAGGCAACCGAGCCCACGCAGGAGGAGCTCGACGCGCTCGTTGGCAAGACAGGCGCGGAGCTCACCGAGATGGGCTATGACCTCGGATACTTCTACGTCGATGGTGACACGACCATATGCTATGCGTCGGACGGGACCTTCGAATACGACATCACCTTCGAGGGTGCGGCCGAGAACGAGGACACCGATGACTACGCTGCCGAGCTTGCCGACATGACCGTTTCCGACGTCAGCTTCTGGGGGGCCACCTGGACGGCGTTCGAAGACTAGGGAAACGGCTTTCTATCGCCTGTTGAGCAGGGCCCTCGTCTTGCGCCAACCCGGGTAGTGGGCGTCCATGAGGGCATGGAAGCGTGCGTTGTGGCTGGGCTCCAACAGATGACAGCACTCGTGCGTGGCCACGTACGTCAGGCATTCCCTGGGGTATTCGGCAAGCAGGCTCGACAGGCGGATGCTCCTCTTGCCGGGCGTGCAGGAGCCCCAGCGCGACCTCATCTTACGAACGGTCCATGAGCTTGCACGTGCGCCAACCTCGGCCTCAACTGAAGCGATGACCTCGGGCAGCGCACGCTCTACCTCGGACTTCCTCAGACCATCGAGGGCCTTGCCCAAGCCCTCGCGAAGCGCAGCGGTGTCGGAGGCCATGGACTGGGGGACGGTCACCCGAACCCTCCCGTCGACCAGGGAGGCACGGGCGGAGCGTGCGTTGGGGGAGGGCACCACGTCAACGGGAAGGGTCTCGCCCC
>CAMPCT010000205.1 GCA_946647055.1 uncultured Atopobium sp.
AGTATTCCAATGCGTCACCATAGGGGTCGGCCGAGCCATGGTCGCGGAACCACCCTTCGGCGTCCTCGGCGTACTCCTCGGCGCTGTCGTAGTCGAGCGGGTCGAAGGAGGCTGATGGGTTGCCCTCGTACGTATCTGCAGGTGCTTTGGAGCTCTCAGACACAGCCGTAGAGTCGCCAGTGCTCGAGGTAGAACCCTGCACCGTTTCTTCTGGCGACTCGTCCGCCTCCTCGACAACTTCCTGAGCCGCCCCCTGCCCTGGGACACCATCTGGCACGTACCCCTCCGGCCTATGGGCGAAGCGGTTTGGGTAGCGCTCGAAATCACGCCAGTAGACATCGACGTTGCACCGCTCGACAACCACGGCAACCCCATCACGCACGTACACCTTGAGCATAGGGTCGTGCGAACCGTTCGAGGCCTCCCACACATAGACATAATCCACGTCGAGGACAGTGCCATCCGAACCAATGGCCGAGCGCGCATGCCAAACGCACGAACACTCCCCCAGGCTGGTGTCTTCCAGCTCGGACTCGTCCATCCCCACCTCAGGAATCATCGGCTTTATCTCTATCGATGTCTGTGAGGACGGCTCAAGGCGCGGCCCAAACAGGTAGTCTGCAACGCCCACCAGCGCGATGACGAGCAGGAAGGCGGCACTGACCAACGCAATATGCGCCAGGGACGTCTCCTGGTGAGCGCGTTCCTCGCGCTCACGCTCAACCGCCTCGCGCGCCTCGTCGGGCGTCATCCCGGCCTCGACCTTGCGCTCGACCGCCGCCTCCGTCCGGGTCTTCTCGAATGCGGATGCGGCCCACTCAAAGGATCCGCCGACCAGCACGCACAACACCTTGCCCAACCAGATAAGGAACGGCACGCCAAGGATGAAAAACACCGCGAGCGCCGTAAACGCCAGAAAGAAGAACGACATGATGGCGATGAGAGCCACGTCGCAACCTCCTTCCTCACCAAACTCGCCCGAGTCCTCATCCCATGCCTGTCATGGGACCACCATAGAGACTAGCCCCACCACCCGACAATAATTGCATGGTATGCGTTTGCGCTGGACCGGCCCCTAACGTTCGAAGGGCCAGCGGCCGGCGGCGAGCTCCTCGATCGCGGCGGGGACGGCGTCGTCGTCGACCGAGCCGATGTGCCAGCGCGCCGCGGCAGCCGCCTCGGGCGAGGCGTTCTCGACGGCGACCGAGTTGGGCACGTAGGAGAGCATCTCGACGTCGTTGCCGCTGTCACCAAAGACCACGACCTCGTCGAGGCCAATCCCCAACCGGTCGCAGATCAGCTGCACGGCGGTGGCCTTGTTGCACCCCTTGCTGGTCGCGCTCAGGGCCCCAGGTCGCTCCATGTGAAAGTCGAGCTCGGGCGCCGCGGCCTCCAGGCGCGCCATGAGGTCGAGCGTGAGCGCAAGGTCGGGCATGAGGAAGAGGTTGTACTTGGGCGTGCGGATGTCGGGGACGATCCCGCCCGTCTCGTGGATCCTGAAGCGCTTGGGGTCACTCTTGACGAGTCCCTCCATGGAGCCCGTGATCAGGTAGTACCCGTCCCCGTCGGTCACACCGGAGAAGCTGTTGGGCACGGTGCGCATCACCTCGACAGCACGCCTGACGCCCTCGAGGGGGAGGAACTCCTCCCTGATCATCTCCCCGTCAAGGCAGACCTCCATGCCATCCGAGCCGATTGCCGTGGCGCAGCACGCCTCGTCGAAGCCAAAGGAATGGAAGACGCGGTCGAGGTTGCGTCCCGACGCCCCACCGCAATGGATGCCCACGTCGATGGCGGCGTGGAAGGCGGCGATGGCACGGGGACCGGACGTGAAGGGGCCAGCGGGCTGGAGGGTTCCGTCGATGTCCGAGAGGATGAGCTTGACCTGCGGATGGTTCATCGCCTAGGCCTCCACCCCAGCCACCACGGCGGCGAGTTCGTCATCGGTCAGGGCCGGGCAGGCGCTCCCGCGCTCGCCCAACAGCAGGAACTCGTGGTTGCCCTTGGCGCCGGTCACCGGACTGGCGCAGCAGGCGACGGGAACGAGGCCCGTCCCGGCAAACTGGTCGCGCACGCGCTCGAGGCAGCTCAGCCACACGCTGGGGTCGCGGATGACGCCGCCCTCCCCCACCTCGTCACGGGCGGCCTCGAACTGTGGCTTCACCAAGGTGAGAAAGCGGCCATGCGGTCCCAGCAGGTCGCACACGGCAGGCAGCACGGTGCCCACGCTCGTGAACGAGACGTCGCAGACGGCCAGGTCGATGGTGGACGAGCGCCCCGTACCGGCCAAATCGACCATGTTGGTGCGCTCGAGGAGCTCGACCCGCGGGTCCTGGCGCAGGCTCCAGTCAAACTGGGCATAGCCCACATCGACGGAAAGGACGCTGGCGGCGCCGCGCTTGAGCAGGCAGTCGGTGAAGCCACCGGTCGAGCAGCCCACGTCAAGGCAGGCGAGGCCCGCGGGATCGACCCCAAAGGCGTCGAGGGCGTGCTCGAGCTTGAGTCCTCCCCTGCTCACGTACGCTACATGGCCGCGCACGTGCAGCTCGATGCCCGGCTTGACCTGCTCGCCGGGAGAGGTCATCCGTCGGTTCGAGGTAGAGACGTCGCCCGCCATCACGTGGCGGGCGGCGTCGTCGCTTGTCGCAAAGAAGCCCTGCCTGACGAGTTCCTCGTCCAGGCGTACGCGGGCCATGTCGCTATTCCTCGGAGGGGACTGCGTCACCCTCTGGCGCTGCCTCCTCGGCAGCCTCCGCAGGATCGGCATCCGCCTCGAGCAGCTCCTTCTCGGCATCCGAGAAGTCGATGCGGTCGACCATCTCGACCGCGCGCGAGCCCAGGCTGATGGCCTCGTCAAAGAGGTCGAGCGAGTGCTCGAGCGAGGTGTCCTTGTCGCGGACCTTCTCCACGATGGCGTCGAGGCGGGCGGTGATGTCCTCGAAGGTCTTGTAGCCCGAGGTGTCGATGCGTGCCATGCGCTACTCCTCGACCTGGTCGTCTGCCTCGTCGAGCTCGTCGTCCGCCTCGCCAAAGAGGTCGATGCCCGCGGCGAGGTCCGACGCGACCCTGCCCAGCACGCCGTTCACGAAGCGCGAGGACTCGTCGGTGCCATAGGCCTTGGCCAGCACGACCGCCTCGTCGATGGCAACAGCCACGTCGACCTCGTCGATGGCGACCATCTCGTAGATGGCGAGGCGCAGGAGGTTGCGGTCGACCGCAGGCATGCGCTCGAGGCCCCAGTTGGGCGAGATGCGCTCGAGCAGGTCGTCGATCGCGGGAAGCATGCCGGAGGCGCCAAGCGCGAGCTCCTCGCCATAGGGGTCGAGCGGGCCCTCCTCGAGCGCGTAGTCGCCCGCGAGGACGTCCTCCACGTCACGGCCCGTCGCCTCGGCCTGGAACAGCAGCTGCAGCGCCTGGGCACGCGCGATGGTACGGTCGCCAAAGCGCTTGTTGCGTCGCGCCGGGCGGTCCTGGGAAAGATCTTGTGACACTGCTCGCTACTCCTTGGGGAAGACGAGGCTGTCGATGCAGACGTTGACGGCACCCAGCTCGACGCCCACGTTCATGAGGACCGCCTCCGCGACGGCCTCGCGGACGTCCTCGGCAAGCTTGGTGAAGCGGTAGCCAAAGAACACGGCGAGGTGCACCGTCACCTGCAGGACGCCGTCGATGACCTCGGACTCGACCGCGCGGTCCTTCTGGACCTGCTTGGACGTGAACACCGAGATGAGGCTCGAGGCGATGTCGTTGCCGCCAACGCGCACGACGCCGTCGACCTTCTCGGCAGCCTCGGTGACGATGGTGGCGATGACGTCCTTGGAGACGCCGATGCCGCTGATGAGGATCTCTTCCATGTCTGGTCCTTCCGGGTTGGGGGCCTAGACGCGCTGGACGAACTTGCCGTCGCGGGTGTCGACCTTGATGCGCTCGCCGACGTTGAGGTACATGGGCACCTGGATGATGGCGCCGGTCTCGATGGTCGCGGGCTTGCCGCCGCCCTGGACGGTGTCGCCCTTGAAGCCGGGCTCGGTCTCGGTGATCTCGACCTCGATGAACATGGGAGGCTGGACCGCGTAGAGGACGTCGTTGGCGTACTGCAGCAGGCAGACGTCGTTCTCCTTCATCCACTTGGCGTTGTCGCCGATCATGTCGACGCCGACCTCGACCTGCTCGTAGGTCTCGTTGTCCATGAAGTAGTAGATGGCGCCGTCGTTGTAGAGGTACTGCATCTCGCGCGTCTGCATGTTGACGCTCTCGAACTTGGCGGACTGCTGGAAGTTCTCCTCGTTCACGCGGCCGGTGC
>CAMPCT010000206.1 GCA_946647055.1 uncultured Atopobium sp.
AGCCAAGCGCTTCAAGCGCTGGGTCACCCACGACGTGCTCCCGTCCATCCGTCGCCATGGCATCTACGCCACGCCCGAGATGGCCGAGGCGGCGCTCGCCAACCCCGACGTGCTGATCGCGGCGCTCACGGCGCTCAAGGACGAGCGTAAGAAGGTCGAGGGCCTCACCGAGGACAACGCGCGCATGCTCCCCAAGGCGGTGGCATACGACGCCATCATGGACGCCGAGGGCACCATGACCGTCACGGACGCGGCGCGCTATCTCTGCCAGATGGACAAGACGGTGACCATGCGCAAGCTCTACGCGTGGCTCCGTGCCGACGAGCTGGTATGCAAGCGCTCCAACGCGCCCACCAAGAAGGCCGTACGGCAGGGTCTGGCCGTCCAGATGCTCACCACACGCTCGGACGGCAAGGCCAATGACCCCTACGCGCGCCTCACGCAAAAGGGCCTCGACTGGTGCGTGACGCACTACGTCCGCATGCCGCGGCAGATGAAGCAGTAGGAGGTGGACGCAATGACCGACACCATCCTACACCAACCCCGCGACGCGATCCTCGCAGACGAGTACGCCGCCCGCGTCATGGCGGACGCAGCGCTCGTCATAGCCAACTTCCGCAACCGGCTCACGCTCAGCGATGCGGCGCACATGCTCAGGCTCAAGCCCTGCGAGGTGCGCGGCGCGGTGGAGCGCGGCGAGCTGCCAGCGCTCGACATGAGCGGCAGCGGCAGCGGGGACGGCAAGAACCGCTCCCTGCGGTTCACCTACCAAGACCTCGCCGAGTGGGCCAAGACCTACCGACGCACGCAATGACCGCGCGCGGCCCGTTGCCCC
This sequence comes from uncultured Atopobium sp., assembly GCA_946647055.1. Next base: position 836 of record CAMPCT010000206.1, read on the forward strand.
CTCCTTTCAAGGCTAGCCGCCTACCGCGATGGCCGCGCGGGAAGGCCGCGAGAAGGGTGAACGGGACAACAGCGGCAGACGCCAAGCCATACGGCAGACTCACGACCGTCCCCTGCGGGCCGCGCGCCACTTCGGCCAATTCCAACCTCACATTGAAGGGACAATCCAATGACTCAATCGCAGCTTCTGCGCCAAGAGCGCAGGGCAATCCTTGAGCGCCGCCGCGCCGAGCGCAGGGCAGAGGTGCTCGTTGCTCTCGTGGCCGCTCTGCTCGTGCTCGTCGCCTTCGGCATCGCCGGGGCGATGGACTTCCAAGACCGCGCCGAGGGGCTGGGAGCGAACATGCTCCCCGACCCCGCATGGGTGGCCGGTGATTCGCAGTGATTGGCAACCACACGTGCATGGACTGCAAGCACCTGCATCACTCCAAGCCTAGTCAGGTCTTTTGGGACTGCCGCTACTGGCAGTCCCCTTATTCGAGGGTTGAGTTCATCCCCGACGAGTGGCAGGACGACCCGAGGGCGTACGTCTGGCTTCATTGCCACATGCAGCCGAACGCCCCGGCATGTCCGGCTTTCCAAGGAAGGAGGAAGAGCGCATGAAGAAAGGCCCAGAGTTCGAGAAGTGGGTCGTAGAGCGTCTGCGCCGCGCATTCGGCCCGGCAATCGAGCGTCGAGTCATGGGCGGCAAGGATGACAGGGGAGACGTTGCCGGCCTGTACTGGCAGGGGCAGCCGGTCGTGATCGAGGCGAAGAACGTGACCAAGCTGCGCCCCAAGCAGTGGTTCGAGGAGCTGGAGGTCGAGTGCGGCAACGCCGACACCGACCTCGGCGCAATCGTCTTCCACCGCGACGGGTACGGCGAGAAGAGCATGGACGAGCAGGGCGTGCTCATGACATTCGGCACGCTCATCAGGCTATTGGGAGGTGAGATGGATGGCTGAGGTCGTAGACGCGGCGGTAATCACGGACGAGCTGGCACCGCTCACGGGGCTTGACCAGATGGTTGCGGCCATCACGGAGCAGGCCATCGCTCTCGCAGAGCAGTACCGCCCGCATGCCATCGTGGACGAGCAGGACTACAGGGACTCCAAGAAGGCCCGCGCCCAGGCACGCAAGGACATCAAGGCGCTCAGGGCCGACTACGCCGAGCGCATGGGCATCATCCGCGATGCCGTGAAGGACGCTGACGCGAGGGTGAAGGTAGCCCTCGCCCCGCTGGATGCAATCGACAGTAGCTACAAGCGCGAGATTACGGCGCACGAGACGGCTTGGATGGAAGCCCGTATCGCCGAGCTGCAAGCCGAGTACGAGTCGTACGCGCCCGCTCTGGTGCCTCTGGTGCCGATGGCGCGGCTCATCGAGGTCTACGGGCAGCAGGACGGCCAGAAGTGGCTCAACCGTGGCACCAACATCCAGCTCGCCAAGACCCTGCTTCGGGTGGCCGTCGATAACATCGCGGACGGAGAGCAGCGCGTCACCGACTCCGTGGAACCGGACGATCTGGAGGGAGCGAAGGCCGACTACTTCACATCGCTCGACGCAGACTCCGCCATCGAATCCGCCCGCAAGAGGGCCGAGCGCAGGGCGGATGTCCGGCGCTTGGAGCAGGAGCGCAGGGAAGCCGAGGAGGAAGAGGCCCGGCGCGTTGCCGAGATGCAGCGGGCCGCAGCCGAGGAGCGCAAGCTCGCCGCCATCGACTCACGTTCCGTCATGAGCCGCGAGGAGTACGAGCAGGAGCTGGCCGAGGTCATGGCCCCGGTGCCCGAGAAGCCGACATCGAGAAGGCAGCTCCTCATGGACATGACGGGCCGCAAGCGTGTGATCTTCGCCTTCACCGAGCCCGTCGAGCAGCTCACGCTCGACGTGACCCAGCAGGAATTCGACCTGCTGATTCGCATCTTCAAGAACAACGACGTTCACGGCAGGATTAGGAGGATTCAGTAATGGCGTATGAGATTGTCAAATTCACCGACGACGCAGGGGCCAACGTCACCATCACGCCCGCTGACGTGCGGCAGACGTTCTGCCCTCAGGCCACCGAGCAGGAGGTGCAGCTCTTCCTCGCCCTCTGCGCGACCAAGAGGTTGAACCCCTTCACCAAGGAAGCCTACCTTGTGAAGTACGGCAGCAACCCGGCGCAGATGATTACCAGCCGCGCCGCCTTCCAGAAGCGTGCCGACGCGACCCCCGACTACGAGGGCACCGAGATAGGCGTGGTCGTCCTCTGCGCCGACGGCGAAATCAAGCACCTTCCCGGCGAGGCATGGTACCCGGTCGCAGGGCAGCAGCTCATCGGCGGATGGGCGAGGGTCTACCGCAAGGGCCGCAAGCCCTACTACGCCGAGGTTGCCCGCCAGGAATACGACACCAAGAAGAGCAACTGGGCACGCATGCCCGGCACGATGATTGCCAAGGTCGCGGAGACGCACGCCCTGCGCTCCGCCTTCCCCAGCGCCTTCGATGGCATGTACACCCCGGAGGAGATGGCTCAGGCAGAGCCGCAGCGTGTGGCCGCGACCGTCGAGCCTGTTGCCAAGGAGAAGCCCGCAGCACCGAGCGCCGACGACCTCGCCATGCTGCGCGACGCGACCGACCAGCTCGTGGCCCACGGCTACAAGGAGGAGGAGGTCAAGCCCTACCTCTGGAGTCAGTTCAAGAGCGGCGGGGCCGATGCCGTGCGCGACCAGCTCGCCGCGATGCTCGCAGCCGTCGATGGACAGCCCGAGCAGGAGGAGGCCATCGAGCCTGACCTGTACGAGGAAGAGGTGGACTTCTAAATGAGCATCAACCGAGTCAACATCACCGGCAACCTTACCCGCGACCCTGAGCTGCGCATGACCGCCGCAGGGTCGAACGTGCTCACCTTCGGCGTGGCCGTCAACGACCGTCGCCGCAACCCCAAGAGCGGCGAGTGGGAGGACGTGCCCAACTTCATCGACTGCGTGGTCTTCGGCAACCGCGCGGAACCGCTGAGCAGGATGCTCGCCAAGGGGTCGAAGGTGGCCGTCGAGGGCAAGCTCCGGTGGAGCCAGTGGGAGCGCGACGGCCAGAAGCGCTCCAAGATTGAGGTCGTCGTCGACGAGTGCGAGTTCATGAGCCGTCAGAGCGATTCTAAGGCCCAGAATCGGGGCTATCAGCAGCAGGGGCAACAAGTACCCACTTACGGCGCTCCGGCTGCAAATACGGCCCCTCAGCCCGTCTACGACGATTCGATTCCTTTCTGATGTGCGACGAGGAGAGATGCACCGCATGCTTCCTTGAGTGCGAACCCTCGCGGCGAATCCCGCACTACCCCTGTTCCGATGCGCTCCGGCTCTGGGCTAGGGCGCACCGGGACGATCCGCCGGGCCTTGTGGTGAAGGAGCCGATATCCGTGCCCAAGGGGAAGCCGTTGTGCAGGGAGCGGATACGGCATAGGACGCCCGAGGAGAAGGCAGA
>CAMPCT010000207.1 GCA_946647055.1 uncultured Atopobium sp.
GCGATGTCGTCCATGCGCCAGCGGCGGCCCTCGCCATAGGCGGGCGCCTGCACGCACGCCACGTTCATGTCGCCCTCGAGCTTGTTGCGCATCACGAGCGCTAGTGCCTCGCCGTCAAGACTGTCGCAGATGACGAGCATGTCGCGACCGTCCTCGGCGGCGCAGATGAGTGCGGGGATGATGTCCTGGGCGTTCTCGAACTTCTTATCGCAGATGAGGATGTAGGGGTTCTCGAGCACCGCCTCGCCCGAGCGCGCGTCGGTCGCCATGTGGGGCGAGATGAGCCCGCGGTCAAAGACGATGCCCTCGTCAACCGTGAGCTCGGTGTCCATGCGCTGGGAGTCGTCCACATTGACGACGCCCTCGCGACCCACGCGGTAGATTGCCTCGCCCACCATGGCGCCAAGCACCGGGTCCTGGCAGGAGACGGTCGCCACGTTCGCGATGTCCTCCTGGGTCGTCACGGGAACCGCTGACGCCGCGAGCCGCTCCACGGCAAGGGCACCGGCCGCCTTGATGCCGCGACGCAGGGCCAGCGGGTCTGCACCGGCCGCGATGTTGCGGAACGCCTCCCCAAGAATCGCCTGGGCGAGCACGATGGCGGTGGTGGTACCGTCACCCGCCTCCTCGTTGGCTTTGACGGCAGCCTCCTTCATGAGCTGGGCCCCCATGTCCTTGACGGGATCCTCGAACAGAATCTCCTTGGCGATGGTCACGCCGTCGTTGGTGATGAGCACGTGCGCACCTGCCTGGGCGCGCTCCCCGTAGTCCGAGCCATAGAGGGCTGCCTTCTGGTACATGGTGACGTTGCGGCCCTTGGGCCCAAGCGTCGAGCCCACCGCCCGTGCCAGCTCGTCCACACCCTCGAGCATCGTCTTGCGTGCCGCATCCCCATAGATGATTGCCATTTCCAAAGACTCCTATCGTCACTTGCCCAAGAGCTTGACCAACAGTTCCTGCTTGCTGTCTACCCCAAGCTTGCGGTAGATATGCGCGATGTGCTTGTTCGTTGTACCCAAAGAGATGCGCAGCTCGCGTGCGATGTAGACCGGCTTGATTCCCTGGCAGAGCAGGTCGAGGACCTCGCGCTCGCGCGACGTGAGGTCATCCATGCCCGCAACGCCGTCCCATATGCGGACCTGTCCCGCCGGCCGCACGAAGAGGTTCTTGTAGAGGTTGCCGAGGTGAGGGGTCAGGAACTTGACGATCTCGACCTCTTGTCGGGAGAACTTCCCGTCGACCAGCTTGTCCAGGCAGAAGATGGTCGCCGGGGCGCCCTTGAGGTCGAACAGGGTGAACGAGAGCGTCTGGGATAGCCTGCGCGGCTTGATGTAGTTGCGCATGAAGTCGTTGTGGATGTAGGCGCGCTCGTGCCAGTCGATCAGGCTGACGTACCCGCTGCCCTCGATCTCGAAGGCATCGGACGAGAGCGTGAACTCCCCCTCCGTCAGCCTGGAGTAATAGTTGAGGTACATCTGCTTCCAGCGCTCCGAGAAGCCCGCGAAGTGGTTGCGGACGATCTTGCGGTTGCCGTCAAGCATGAGCATGAGCGCCTGGTCGTGGGGAATGAGGTCATCGATCGCATTCAGGACCGTCACGCAGAAGCGATAGGGCTCATGGACGCTGCCCACCTCGAGCAGGAACTCGTTGCACCTCTCCCATGGGAAGGACCCCTTGGACGCCATGACATCCCCCAACAGCGTGCGTACCTAAGAATGCGTATTCAGTATGACAAGTTCGACTTACAGCAGATATACCCAAAATTGACCATACACGGCAGCCGCATCATTCCCGTTCCGTGTGATAGGCTTCTTCCTGACGGCGGCGCGTGGACGGAGGACGCATGAACTGGACGCGGAGGTGGATTGCACTCGTCACCTTTGCCGTCCTCTTGGCGCTCGCCGCCTGCTCGCTCGCGCCGGCGCCGGAGCCCGTCGCCACGTCCGAGCCCTCCCCCGCCCCCGAGGTCGTCATCCTCGACGAGGAGGCACCGCCCGAGCCCCAGCCCACGACCATCGACCTGGTCATGGTGGGCGACATCCTGCTGCACGACCACATCAACGACGTCGCGCGCTCGGGCGATGGCTACAACTACGACTTCCTCTTTGCGCACGTGGCCGACGAGATCGCCGCAGCAGACGTCGCAATCGTCAACCAGGAGACGCCGCTGGGCGGCTCCGAGCGCGGCTACTACACGCAGAACATCCCCATGGGCGAGGTCGCAGCAGACGCGACCGAGGAGGAGCGGCGTGCCGTCCCCATGATGCCGGTCTTCAACAGCCCCGACGCGATTGCGGACGCCGAGGTCGCCGTGGGCTTCGACGTGATTCTCAAGGCTCACAACCACAGCTTTGACGCGGGTTATGCGGGCCTTGCCCACGAGCTTGCCTACTGGACCCAGCACTACCCGCAGATCGCGGTGATCGGCGTGGCCGACCCCTATGGCGAGTCTGGGGCCACCAACTACGTCGAGAACGTCTACGTGTACGAGAAGGAGGGTTTCCGCGTCGCCATCCTCAACTACTCCTCGGGCACCAACCTCTGGGGCGGTGACATGGATGGCGCCGTCGTCTCCTTCATCAGCGAGGAGAAGATTCTGGCCGACGTGGCGCGGGCGCGCGAGGCGGGCGCCGACATGATCGTGGCCTGCCCGCACTGGGGCACCGAGTACCTGGACACGTACAGCGACGGCCAGGCCTATTGGGCGCAGTTCATGGCCGATGCCGGAGTGGACGTGATCTTTGGCACGCATCCCCACGTGATCGAGCCCGTGCGCGTGCTCACCGGCTCGGGCGGCAACACCTGCGTGTGCTTCTACTCCAACGGCAACTTCATCACCGCCAACACGACGGCCAAGAACATGATCACGGGGCTCTCCTGCGTCACGCTGCAGAAGACGCCGGAAGGCGCATGCTCGATCGTCTCGGCGAGCTTCCTGCCGGCCGTGGTGCATGGGTCGGACATGACCACCTACCTGCTGCGCGACTACACGGACGAGCTGGCCGCAAGCAACTGGCAGCCCACGCTCACGCGCGACTTCGTGTGCGGTCACTGCGCAAGCGTCCTGGGCGATGGCTTTGACCCCCAGGCGGGCGTCTACACGGTGGCGCTGCCGTCCTAGTCGAGAGGGGCGCTCTCCCCCTCCGGCAGGGGCCCGTCCTTCGCCTCGCGCGCCTCCATCCAGCGCTCGAGCTGGACCTTGAGGAAGGCGGCGGCGGGAACCGCTACGAGCATGCCGGCGATGCCACCGATGGCACCACCAGCGATGAGGGCGGCAACGACCAGCAGCGGGTGCACGTCGACGCTCTCCGAGAGCAGGCGCGGGTTGATAATGTTGCCATCGACGAACCCGATGACGCCAATGGCGACGAGGCCAGCGATCATCCTCTGCCAGTCACCCTGGGCAAGACACACGAGTATGACCGAGATGATGCCCGTAGGGGTGCCCACGTAGGGAATGAGGTTGCCGATGCCCATGAGCATGCCTACGACGCCACCATAGGGAATGCCCAGCAGCGAGAAGAGCACGGCACCCAACGTCCCCACGAGGGCGGCATCCACGAACTGTCCGCGAATATAGCCCGAGAAGACGCGGTCGGCATCGGAGAACACCTGCTCGGCCTGGGCGTTGAGGCTGTCTCCCACCAGCGCGTGGACCAGACGCTGGCCATAGGCCGTCACGCTCTTGCCGTCGAGCAGGAAGTAGACGCCAAAGATGACGGCAAAGAGGGCCGTCGTGAAGAAGTCCTTCACGCTCGAGACGGCACCGGTTGCGATGTTCTTGATCCACTCGGTGGAGAGGCCCAGGCTGGATGCCGCCTCCTGGATGACGCCCATGAACTCGTTGACGTTGCCCTGGGCGTCCTCGAAGAGCGCCTTGAGACTGTCCATGTTCACGCCCGAGAGGCTCTTGGTGACCATGAACAGCAGCGCGGTGAGGATGAGCGCGATCACGATGAACACGAGGGCAACGGCGAGGGCAACGGAGATGTTCCAGGCACGGCTGGTACCATCGCCACCAAGCGGGGTTCGCTCCACCCAGCCACAGATCTTGCGCACCACCGGCTGAAGCAGGTAGCTGAGAAGCCCGCCATAGATCATGGGCACGAGAACGGCCGTGACGAGCGACCAGAGCTTGGTGAAGAACCCACCCGAGTACGAGAGCGCCATGCAGGCACCGTAGGAGAGCGCCACCGTCGCCACCACGTACATTGCGATGCGAACGAAGCTCTTGTCGATCTTGTCGGTGAAGCGCGCCAT
>CAMPCT010000208.1 GCA_946647055.1 uncultured Atopobium sp.
CACCATGATGGGGCCGAGGATGTCGAACGCGGACGAGGTCATCATGGGTGGCTGCTCCTCATGCGTAGATGTGGCCTAACGAATGCTGCATATATGCTATATTCACGCAGCGGTGTGGCGCGCTGCCAAACCCGTCAATTCTGCGGACGGGTTTATCTGCTTTGGACAGCGGGTCGCATCGTCTACGCGGCATCTCCGCCACGCGACAATCTGCAAAGGCAATCCATTCTGCAACGCTTGCGCGTGTCGTGTCGTCATGCCGCGCGCGAGCCCCTCGTATTACTGGATGAGAAGGGAACTCGCAAATGAACTGGAAGACTAAGGAAATCGTCGTCGTGGCTATGGTTGCGGCAGTGATCGGTGTCATCTTCACTCTCATGGACTTCATCTACATGCCGCTCTCCGCCGCCCTGGGCGTGGTCTTCATGGAGCTGACGTTTGGCATCTACATGCTCTCCGCGCTCGTGCCGATGTACCTGGTGCGCAAGCCCGGTGCCGCCGTCTTTGGCGCGCTCGTCGCCGCGCTGGTGAACATCCTTCTCGGCAGCCCCTATGGCGTGCAGCTCATCCTCGCGAACCTTCTCGAGGGCATCGCCGTCGAGATCGGCTTTGCCGTCATCGACCGCTACCAGGGCAGCATGGCCAACTTCATCGTGAGCGGCATCCTTGGCGCGGTGTTCGTGTTCTGCCGCGACTTCATCGTGTTCTATGCCATGTCCTACCAGGGCTTCATGCTCCCGCTGATGGTCGTCCGCATCCTGAGCTCCATCTTCATCGGCTGGATCCTGACCAAGCTCATCGCCGCCGCCCTCAACAAGACGGGCGTCACGAGGGGATTTGCCTGTGCACAGGACGCCAAGTAACAGGTCGGCTTCCCGTCATGAGGGGGCGGCCACCTACGCGGCCGCTCCCGAGCCCTGCCCAGCCCAGGCCGAGGAGGCCATTCGGGTTGAGGGCGTGACCTTTACCCACGCGGGGTCGAAGGACCCCGTGTGGGTCGATTTGAGCTGCTCCTTCGAGCGGGGGAAGGTGCATGTGATCGCCGGGCCCTCGGGATGCGGCAAGAGCACCTTGCTGCAGGCGATCAACGGCCTCGTGCCCCACGTGAACGAGGGGAGGTTCTCGGGTCGCGTGCTCTGCCTTGGCGAGGACGTGACCGATGAGACCCCCCGCTCGCGTTGCAGGCGCATCGGCTACGTCATGCAGGACCCCGAAAGCCAGTTCTGCACGTTCACGGTGGGGGAGGAGCTCGCGTTTGGGCAGGAGAACCTGGGGATTCCCAGGGAGGACATCCTGCTGCGTACGGACGAGGTCCTCGCCGAGGTGGGCCTTGAGGACCTCCGCGACCGCAACCTGCAGGCGCTGTCCGGCGGGCAGAAGCAGAAGATCGCGATCGCGTCCGTGCTCGCCACGCGCCCGGAGGTGCTGCTGCTCGACGAGCCGACCGCCAACCTGGACCCCCAGGCGCGGGTCGAGGTGCTGCGGCTGGTGGTGCGGCAGGCGCGCAAGAACGGCATCACGGTAATCATGGTCGAGCATAACCTGGAGGAGGTGCTCGACGACATCGACTGCCTGCTGGTCATGGACAAGGATGGCCGGGTGGTCGCCCAAGGTCCGCGCGAACTCGTGACCGACCAGCTGCGAGACGGTCGCCATGACCAGCTGTGTGCCTACCTGCCTCGCGCGTTGTGGGGGCACGAGGAGATCCACTCCGTCTGGGAGGACGAGACGGGCGAGGTCGAGCAGGCGCAGGGTCCCGTGGTGCTAAGCGTGAGGGACGTGGCCTACGCCTATCCCGAGCGCAAGGGCCTCTGGCGAAGGACCTTTGGTCCGCAGGTGCTCGACGGCGTGAGCCTCCAGGTGCGCCAGGACGACTTCATCGCCGTGGTCGGCCGCAACGGCGTGGGCAAGTCCACGCTGTTCAACGTGATCTTCCGCCTGTACGAGCCACAGCGGGGCAGCGTGGAGCTGCTGGGCCGCGACATCCGCTCCATGGGCAAGCGGGAGATCTACCGCACGATGGGCCTCGTGTTCCAGAACCCGGAGCTGCAGTTCGTGACAAACCAGGTTGACGACGAGCTGCTGGCCAGCCTCAGGGACAGCGACGAGCCGGAGGACGAGAAGCGTCGTCACGTGGACGCCATGCTCGACCGCTATGGGCTGCTGCCGTTTGCGAAGGAGAGCCCCTTCGTGCTCAGCCAGGGACAGAAGCGCCGACTGAGCGTGGCGACCATGCTGCTGACGAACCAGCGCATCCTGTTCCTGGACGAGCCCACCTACGGCCAGGACCAGCAGAACCGCATCAGCCTGATGGACGAGATGGTGCGGCTCAACCACAGCGGCGTCGCCATCGTGATGATCACCCATGACATCGACCTGATCAGGCGCTACGCGCGGCGCGTGGTGATGCTCGAGGACGGGCGCGTGACGTTCGACGCCCCCGTGTCTGACTACGTGCGCCTGTTGGACGGTGGGGTGACGCCGCATGTTTAGCTTCATCGACCAGGACTCCTGGCTTCATCGGCGCAACCCCATGGTGAAGTTCGTGCTGATGCTGGCGGTGACGCTGTTCATCTGCCTGTCGTACTACCCCATCCTGCCCATCGCCACGGTGGTGCTCGTCGTCCTGCTGACCACCATCGGGGGCAGGATCTCGATCCGCGTGTTCATGGGGCAGCTGAAGGTCTTCGTCATCATCGCGGCGGTGTTCATGTTCTCGATGCTGGTGATGCGTGGCCTGAGCTACTCGCCCGACACCATTGCATCATGGGGTCCGTTCACGTGGTCCGAGCGCGACCTCATCAACGTCCTCACGCTGGGCTTCCGCATCATGGCGTTCGTGGCCATGTCGGTGTCGTTCGTGTCGACCACCCGTCCGCGCGACATCGTGCTGAGCCTCATCATGCAGTGCGGGCTCGACCCCGTGCGCGGGTATGCCGTGCTGGCGGCGTACCGCTTCCTGCCCGAGCTCCAGGGGTACGTCGAGACCATCCAGCTGGCGCAGCAGATTCGCGGCATCGAGTGGAACGACAGTCTGGCAAGCCGGCTCACCGCGCCGTTTCGCCTGGTGCTGCCCCTGTTCAGCCTGGCGGCCAGGCGCGGTGAGGGCATTGCGTGCGCCATGGAGAGCCGGGGGCTGGGAGCCGTGGAGGAACGCACCTACTGCGTCGAGACCCGCGTGGACTCATCCGATTGGCTGCTCGTTGCGGGCACCGTAGGCATCTATGCCCTCATTGCCGTGGCGCTCGTGTGCCTGGGGGAGTTCCACCTGAGCTTCAGCGTGTATAACTAGGGGAGTGCGGCGCGCTGCGCCGTCTGACAAGAGCGTGTCCGAACAGGACAGAAGGAAGGAAGACCCATGCCGTTCAAGACCGACAAGATCTCCTATGGGTTCCCACACCAGGAGTACCCGCAGGCCGCCGTGGTGGAGCGGCTGCAGACGCTCACCGAGACCATCCACCTGGGTTACGAGCCCGTTGGCATCACATTCCTCTACGACGAGACGGAGTACGATGCCTACCCGGCTGACGAGCCCGACTCGAGCATCCCCTACTGCGTGATGGTCAAGCGCGCGGCCACGGCCGGCGTCGCCCGCAAGACGCTGCTCAAGCACCACGCCTGCGATGGCGGCACCACGGCGCTTGGCCTCGAGCCCAGCACGCCCGAGATCGACAGCGGCCGCACGTACTTCTCGTACAACCTGTACTCGTCGGTGTCCACCGCGCACCGTCACCTGAGCGGCATCAAGCGCCTGTGCGACGGCCCGTTCCTCGTGCACGGCGTGGCGGTGGTGCCCCTCTCGCAGTGCACGCAGACGCCCGACGTCATCATCATGGTGGTGAGCCCGTATCAGGCGATGCGCCTGGTGCAGGGCTATGCGTACCACACGGGCAAGAAGCCCGACATCGACCTGGGCGCCATGCAGGCCATGTGCTCCGAGGTGACCGCCTCTCCCTACATCACGGGCGAGATGAACGTGTCGGTGATGTGCCCCAGCACGCGCATGCTGTGCAAGTGGGACGAGTCCGAGATGCTCGTGGGCATTCCCTACGAGCTCTTTGACCTGGTCGCTTCTGGCGTCGAGGCCACGGTGATGGAGTACTAGGCTCGTTTGACGGCCAAAAGGAGGCCCCCGTGTCAACCGGTTGACGGTTTGGCGCGGGGGCCCTTGCTTGTTCGGGCGATGAGGTGACGAGGTTACTTGGCCAGCGCCTTGGCGCGCTCGATGCGGGCGAGCACGTGGTCCTTGCCGG